>JAJRZL010000017.1 GCA_024275255.1 Candidatus Zixiibacteriota bacterium
CTACTTTGACCTGGCGATTAAAGGTCGTTTCCTGAAAGCGGAGTATGGTTTTGCCTTTGCCACCTCGTTTGTTTCCGGTGCTGCCGCCACCAACCCGGTGCGGGAAGAAGAAATCATGCCTATTCGGGACAACACCCGTCGTTTTTATTGTGCCGCAGCGGTGGCAGCCGGATTCAAAGGGTTGAACCATTACATGTTTGTTGACAGGGATAAATGGTATGGCGCCCCGTTGCACAATGACGGCACGGTCTCATCGGGATACGAGCTTGTCCGCCGGTTCAACATGGCAATATCAACTCTGGGATTGGAAGAGATAGACACCAAGCCGGAGATTGCCGTTGTCGGAAACCGCTTGTATTCATGGCTCGATCTGACCAACAGTGAGAAAATGTTCGGGTATATTCACCGCCTGTTGCATGAATCAGTTACCGGATTCTGCCGTGACCTGATGCGGTTAAAGCTCGACTACGGGGTACGGGAGAACCAGTTCTGGGAGTCATTTTCAGATTATAAGCTGTTGTTCATTCCCACCACCGAAGTTATGTCTGCTCGTGACCAGGAAGCGATTGTCGAGTTGGTCAAAAGCGGGAAAACCGTTATCCTTTGCGGTTTGATGCCCAAGTACGACGAGGATTTCAAAGATTGCCAGATTATTGCCAATCATTTCCGTATCAAAACGACCGTGGACCACAAAATTGGTATGGCTGAGTACAAGGGTGGCGAATTCTTGACATACCTGTATGGTGCTATCCGAACCACCGACCAATCCAAGGTGCGTAAGATAGTAAAATCCGGAAGCAAGATTATCGGAGTCTGTTCTTCACGATACGAAGGCAACCTGTATTTATTCACGTTTGATGTTGCTTCGGAAGGTCACCACAAGAAGTTGTCATTCATGGAATCAATCCTTGAGAATGAAAAGATAAAACCGTTCTTATTCTGTAATGACCCGTCCATTGATATTTCTTTCCAGATGGGTCCGAAAAAAGGCTTGCTGGCTATTGTCGCCCCGCCTGCAGGAGAATTGTCTGACAGTTTTGAAACAACGCACCGTGAAATAATAATCCGTGCCGATTTGAAAGCTGCCGGAATGAAAGCACCCAAGCTCAAACTCTCCAGTATTTTCAGCGATGAGGAATCACCGATAGTTATCAAGACCACGGCAAAAGAACTGGAGAGCGGATTATCACTGGAAATTACCGTTCCTGACGGGATGGTGTTCCTTGTCGAAAAACGATAATACCGGGATAACACATGCGAACGCATACATATAACATTCGGCGCACTCCGATACTGGGTGCGCTGTTTGTCTGTAGTATCATCTTGCTACTTGGTTGTCAGGGAATACAGGTATCACACTATTACAACAACGGTGCTGTCGCCACCTCCGCCCCGATGGCAACAGAAATTGGAGTGCAAGTATTCCGGGAAGGCGGCAATGCGTTCGATGTCGCTGTGGCGGTTGGTTTTGTGCTGGCTGTGGTACACCCCGAAGCCGGCAACATCGGCGGTGGCGGATTTGCGCTTATCCGTGAGGGCAGTAGCGGCACTATCAAGGCGCTGGATTTCCGTGAAAAGGCGCCACTGGCAGCCACAGAGAACATGTACCTGGATAAAGAAGGCAATGTTATCGAAGGGCTTTCCACCCGGGGAGCAAAAGCCTGTGGAGTACCCGGAACAGTTGCCGGATTATACGAACTATGGCGCACCCGGGGAGCACTACCCTGGGACAAACTTGTCGGTATTGCCGCTTCTTTGGCAGACACCGGGTTTATTATTGATGAATACCTCGCCAATTCATTTACCGAACACGAACAGGCTCTTACTTTTTACCCGGAAACAAAAGCGGTATTTGCACCAAATGGCTCCCTGCTGCAAGCAGGAGAACGGTGGGTACAGAAAGATCTGGCACGAACCTTATACGCTATCGCCGCTGAAGGACCAAAGGGGTTTTATCAGGGAGAAGTTGCACAGAAAATTATCGCCTCAATGGAAAAACATGATGGTCTTATTACCCAGGCAGACCTCGATGCCTACGAAACTGTCTGGCGTAAACCGGTGCATGTTGTTTTTGATTCCCTTGATATATACTCCATGCCCTTGCCAAGTTCCGGCGGTATTGTGATGGGACAAATTCTCAAAATTCTTGAGCCGTTTGACCTGTCGCCCTATGTTGCCACAGCTCCTGAATATATCCAGCTTTTTTGCGAGGCTTCACGGCTGGCATTTGCCGATCGGGCACAATATCTTGGCGACCCTGCTTTTTTCGATGTCCCCAGCGGATTGCTCGATAGTAATTACCTTGCCCATCGTAGGAGTCTTATCACTCCCGGCAAGGCATCGACTTCGGAAGCAATCGGTCCCGGAATACCGTATGGAGAATCGGACCAGACGACACATTTCTCTGTCTGTGATAAGTCCGGCAATATGGTTGCAGTGACTTATACATTGAATACAGCCTACGGGAGCAAACTGGTCGTGGATAGTGCCGGGTTCTTATTAAATAATGAAATGGACGATTTCTCGATAAAACCCGGTGTACCGAATACGTATGGTCTGGTCGGTGGAGAAGCGAATAAAATAGAACCGGGAAAACGCATGCTATCATCGATGTCACCAACACTGGTTCTGAAAAATGACAAGCCATACCTCGTCCTCGGTGCTCCCGGCGGTTCCAAGATTATCACGGTTGTGGCTCAAACGATTGTAGATATAGCACGTTTTGATATGACCCTGCCCGAAGCGGTAAAAACACCACGGTTCCATCATCAGTGGCTGCCGGATGTTATTTATCTCGAAGAACACGCTTTCGATATCAATACCAAGCAAACATTGATACGCTATGGTTACAACATCAAAGAGCGGAGCGCATACAGCGATCTGGAAGGTATTTTTATAGACAAAACCGGTATGATGAATCCTGTCTCCGACCCGCGGAAACGAGGAAAAGCCGGCGGATATTAGCTTACTTCAATTGTGATGGTTCCGGTACTTTGCGGCAGTGTTGGATACCAAGGATTATAGCTCCCGCCCCGACAATACTGACAAACAGGTAAATAAGAAATCCCACATACGGGATGATAAACAGCAACGTCAATACCAATAAGCCGGTAAACAATTGCAGTTTTCCCAGTACAGCAGGAGACGGGACAAATAAACGCACCACAGCATACCCAAGCAAGAAACCAACTACTATTTTTCCACTATAAAAGATGACTGCTCCCGTTATGGTGGCAAAACTGCATATCGGCAACGAGAGAATAGAAAAAATCAACGCCATGGCTCCAATAGCAGCACTATCCCCGGAACTGAGAGCCAACCCGACAATAAACAGGATAATTGTTACAATCAACACGAGAATGGCAAACAGAAAAATAAGTAATGCCAAAATCCCCACAGCCAGTGAAGTAGCAAACCTGTTGCGAATCTGGTAAAATGCTTCTTCTCCATATTTCCGAAGGAGAGACAACAAAATAATACCAAAAAGAAATGCCGCCAGCAGCTTTGATAAAGTGACTACCAGTACCGTAGTAGTGCTGGTTTCCTCTGTTTTATCAGGAGCTTGCGGAAGCCAGGTAGTTGCACCTTCGATTGTCGCTCCCGGCGCAATGGTAATACTTTCTTCCCTATTAGAGGTGTACGTCAAGTCACCAAGGATAACCGCTGTTGGTTCGATACGGATTTTTTCTCCCTGGATATGGACATCGCCGGTAAAAGTACCAGCTATCGTTACTACCGCTCCGCGGATACTTGATTTATTTCCCTGCACAACACCGGATACATGTATCGTATTTCCAAATGCAGTTACATCCTGCCCGATAGTCGCACCCTCGTTGATATCAATATCGTTGCCGAAAACAAGGAATGCCCTGTCCACTCTCCCATTTATCAGAATACTATTTGCAAATACCCGCAGTGATCTTTCAATATGACCATTGACGGTAAGTTTATTCGAACTAAGAATCGCTGAGCCGGTAATATCTCCGTTGATAAGAATCTTTTCACTGAATGCGGCAAGGTCACCATCAATCTCACCATCGACAACAAAGTTTTCACAAAACACATAGATGTCTTCATCTATTTGATGCAGACTGGAAATAATAACTTTTTCGTCTCGTTTGAAAATACTGGCATGAGCTGCATAAGAAAAAAACATGAGTAACCCAAAACAGAAAAACAGATAGTGGTAAAACATATTTGTCAATTCTGATTTTTGTGCCATACGAACGCTTACGGTGTTGTCCCGGTATGGTGGCTTGCTCTAA
>JAJRZL010000293.1 GCA_024275255.1 Candidatus Zixiibacteriota bacterium
ACCTCGCTCATGGTTGCTGTATGGGAAGGTGCCCGCTGGGTATCGACGTCAGTATTTGATGCGATGAGTGATTCATTGCTGGGAAGGTATGGGTGGACCCAGGATTCCGCCTTTGCTGAATTTACTGTCTGGAACTATTGTACCGCCACTCGTGATGACGGCTTGCATTATGAAGAAGGCTCACAATATCCCTATGTAGGAGTCAGTTGGGCATATTCTACCTTTCCGGTAAGTCTGCGCAGCTCACCGACCAACCCTGCCGGGTATGGTTCCTGCTATATCGAGTTTTTCCCCGGGGGTGCTCAGGGAAAGCTGCATATAACGTTCAATGGCGATGATAGTCGCGAATGGGCGGCATGGGTGATAAAATCTACTGCAAATAATGTACATGAATTTGAACAAATACCATTGGATGGGAGTTCGTACTACGGTATGATTGATATTCCCAATCTTGAATCATATTACCGAATAACATTGGTTGGAGCTAACACCCAGGAATACTCTGACGGTGCTTTTTTTAGTTATGCCGCCGAGATAATTCCTCCCTATGCCGTGGCATCGGCGGTTGTTACTGTCGATTCGGCTGTATATTCCGGTGGACTTCGTCAGTTCGGGTATCAGATAACAAACACCTCACCGCTTACAGATGTCTTTGATGTCACTGCATGGGACGACAAGGGCTGGGTGTACCCGGATACAATCGATATATCGCTTGGTCCCGGTGAAGATTCTATCGTCTATATTCCTGTTCATCCCCCGTATATGACCCCGCTGGATAGTATATCACATTTGACTTTTGTTGTAACTTCTCGTGGCGACACCATGGTTACCGATACCCAGGCATCGGCGGCAAAAACAGTCTTGCAGCATGGTGATCTTGATTTTACCGGAGAGATAGAAGTCAGCGATTTGACTTATCTTGTTGCGTATTTGTTCAGCGGTGGAAGTAATCCTATACCTGTTGATGATGCCGGTGATTTTACCTGTGAAGGTACTATTGACGTTAGTGACTTGACGGCACTTGTTGAGTATTTATTCCAGGGTGGTACACCGCCACCGTGTAATCCGTATTAAAACATATCATATTAGTACATTTTTATGGTTGACACTCCGTTTGATAATACGTGTATTATCAAACAAGAGGTAACGGAATACCAAATGCTTTGAATCCGGGTGTCACGGATGATACCTGATACAAAGAGAGGGGATATATGGGTCGTCAACTCGAACCCAAGATAATTATTTGCTGTGATTGCAAACAGGAGTTTGTGTTCACGGTTGCCGCTCAGGAATACTTCCTGGAACGCGGCTACAACGAAGAACCGAAACGATGTAAATCCTGTCATACGAAGTATAAAAAACTTCAGCGAAGTAATAATCATTCGCAAGTAGAGCAGGAACCATCCGAAGTTCATATCGTGGAATAATAAAAACACCCCCGGCGGGAAATGTGCCGGGGGGATAAGTGGACGACCAGGGAGGAAATCGTCCACCCTGAGGTTGTCTGAGATGCCGGTTAACGGACAAGTATCATCTTCTTGGTGTCAATGATATCGTCTGTTGTCAGTTTGTAGAGGTATATCCCGGCTGCTACCTCATCATTCCCATCATCTTTTCCATCCCAGGTGACAGTATGTGTTCCCGGGCTGACTGTTCCATCTATCAGCGAACGAACTTTTTGACCCAGAACATTGTATATTTCCAGACGTAAATCTACCGCGGTAGTGGTCGTGAAACTGATTTGTGTTGATGGGTTAAACGGGTTCGGGTAGTTTTGTTCCAGCTCAACCGACATTGGCAGTAACGTACGATCGAGGTCATCATTGATATCGGCGGAAAGGCTTACAATTAAATCGGCATACATGACACTGCCGGAGGGTGAGATATTATCAACTTTGACAAATGAGGTTCCGCTGGTATAAGAATCAGAGCTTGGCGTGGTTGTTGCGTCGAATGTGGTTGTGTTGGTACCACCGGGGAAGGGATCGTTGGCGTCTCCGTTATCAAGTTTGTGTTCCAGTTCCCATAAGCCGTCTGCTTGTTCGATTGCTACCCGGTAATGATTGGCGTCAACTTGTCCGGGCCACCATTCCTGGGTGTTGTCAGTATTGTTTGATGATGCTTTTCCTTCATCGATATGCCAGATTAATAACCCTGAACCCGGCAGGTAGGCATCATATCCGGTTTTCTGACGGTTTACTACGAGAAAATATTCATCACCAATACTCCCGGAAGACCAGAGTCGGTAAATTTCACCGCTTGTTTCAATTTGGTTGATAGGTTGTGATAATGTGTTGGAGGATATAACAGTTGGTGTTGCAAATCCACATTGAATTCGACTCCAGGCACTCATATGGGCTGGTGATCCCCCCAATCCTTTCGGGCCCAGCCAGCTACCGTATGCCATAATTCCCCATTTCCCGATACCATACGATGAACCGTCGATATCATACAAATCCGGCAAGCCAAATCCATGTCCGAGCTCATGGGCATACACTCCGATAGTCATATCTCCGGGGGTTGCCCAGAATTCCGGCTGAATCGTGTAGCTGGAAATATAGACCCCGTCTTTTAACCGGGGATTGATGCCCCATTTATGTGACCAGATATCGTTGTTACTTCCGCTATATTCCGCCCCGGTACCGGCATGAATGATAACCAGTACATCAACATACCCATCGCCATCGTTATCGTACTGGGAAAAATCAACAACACCGTCAACCTGATCGACAAGATCTTCACAGAGTTTTTGGGTGTTTTGCGGATATGCTCCAGTTCCGTTTTGACCATTTACATAATATGCGTACGTCTGCGGAGCGGTTTGCCAGCCAATAGAGGATGGCAGATTTACTGTCACCATGTCAATTTGACCAAAAGAAATCTCATCATAGTAATCATTGACCGTGTTCCCGACAGAATCAAATAATAATGAATCGAAATAGGTTGCTGATACCTGTGAGGGATGGTCGGAAAAAGTTACCAATAGTGCCAACACTTTGAACGGTCCGGTATATGCCGGGGAACCGTTCGGCGTCGTTTTCAGCGCATTTTCGTTGGTGTTACGGATACGATCCGGGGTGCATATTCCTTTCTTATGTAATTCTGCCAGATGTGAGAGAAAGTACGGTGCCTTTACAGTACCCTCTTTAATCTGTTCCAGTAATTGTGGGCGTGGGGGAACCGCAAAGCTTGTAGTAGCAAACACTACCACAATAGCGATAGTAATAACCCCCAATAACAGTTTTTTCCCGTGTGCAGTAGACATTATTGCCTCCCTGTGTTATCTCTTATCTAAAAGTTCAAACCTGTTGATATTGCGAAATTGACACCCTTGGATGAGTAGGGTGAAAAGGTCCCGCCAGTCACTACCGCCATGTCGAGGAATATCTTGCTGAATTGCATGCCCGTTCCGAAAGAAAGAGCGTTCGGGCGATTACCGCCGATAGAGACTCCTGAGCGAAGTGCCAGTATGGAAACTAATCCGGTCCATTCCAGTCCTGCCGACAGACGCGGTTTTTTGGTTGCTCCGGCGGCACGGCGGAATCCCTGCTCCCAGTCAACGGTCCAGAGCAGGTTCCCCGAGGTGTTTGCCAGCCCGACATTCATTACTGATGGGAGGTTGGTGCTGAAATCTGGGATATCAATGGAGTAATCATCCGAAACAATATAATCTCCATTCATGTTGTCTATTGTCATGGTGTCAAAGCTGAAATAATAGCCATGTTCTTCGGTGTTGTTGCTCCAGGATATGGAACTGAGGAAGTTTTTAACCCGAACCCCGACCGTGTAGTCATCATTGAGCCGCAATGATGCACCAATATCGAGACTGTACCCGTTTCCGCCGGTAGCTGTTCTTGCAACCATGCGTCCGGTGCCTTCATAGCCGGTTTCGAAGGTTGCAAGAAAGCCGTCAAGCTCAATAATCTGTTCTGTTGCCAGTCCTCGGATATAGTTGAATGTTGCACCGACTGCTAACTGTTTGCTCCCGACAGTATAGACCGGCACACCGTATGATATTCCGGCGGCGACATATCCGATAGCATCTGAATACGACCCTGTTAATGAAATCGTGTCATTAAAACTGTTGCCATTGAGAACAAGGTCGATGATATCTTTACTCAGTGCTACATCCGCAATCCCTACTCCGGATACTGAAAACACCATTGGACCCATGGATAACCCCATCGCTGAGGCTTCCATATCAGCGGAAAGGACAAGCCCATCCGCCGGAATCTTTCCAAGAATGTCTTCCTTGTCTTCGCTGGTGAGCAATGCTCCGGTGTAGTTGTTGTAATCACTCAAGCTGAATGAATTGTTGTTGATATTGGCGCCAAGCCCGATAATTTCCAGGCTGTTTTGACGATAGCTGTCCAGACCGAGATTCGCCGGGTTGTATCGGTAAGCATCTAACCCTGTTGCGAGGGCAGTAAATGCTCCACCCATTGCAACACTTCTGGCGGATGATTGACCGGTTGCCTGAGAATATTCCGGCAGTACAATCAAAGACACGATAACGAGTATGCTGATAAACAGTTTCATAACCCCTCCCTTTAGAATTCACCGTCGAAGAGGTATTCCACTTCGATACGACCTAAAATTGAAATGTAATTATCTTCTGTCAGCTTGACCGGCTGCCCGTTGGAACCGTCAAGAACAATCTGCTGGCCGACATAGAGCGTGTCATTTTCGAGAACTTTTATGTCCATTGAATCGAGATATATTTCCTGGAAATCAGTAGCGATTGAATCGATAACCAACCCATTGCTGTCTGTGGGAGCTGCGGTTACGTAGAGAGAATCTATTTTCACCTGTGGGGCTGTGTACAGAGTAGTTGAGTCACCGCCAAGAAATACGTTGACATGGGCGCCAATGGGAAGACGGTTGACAATTCTGAAAACAAAGCGACCACTGAGAAAATGATCTGTTATGGCGGTAATATTGTCCTGATTGATTTCGGAACTTTCGATATCAGTATCTATTGTCGATTCATTGATTATCATTTCCAGCGGAGCGAAAATGTGAACCCGACCGAAGAGGTAATCATTGCTTGTTATTGTTCCCTGGTAACCGCCCCCGCCAAACGTTGCTGTGCCGGTAATATCTATACGTGATGGAATAGGAGAGAGGAAATCGGCAACATTACTGCTTACTATGGTACTGGTGGCACTGGTCGCCAAACCGCGTGGCTCAACATCACCCTGGATAACCAGGTTTTTACCGTTATCTCCGGTAAGTTGAATGTCGAGTGTGCCCGGCAGATCAACTGCGTTTTCAATCTCTATGGAAAGAATTGCGTTTACAAGTTCGAAATTTTCAAACCCGGTGGGGATATCAAGATTTTGTGAAATACTGTCAAATGTTACGGTTACTGCCTGGAATTGACCTGTGACCGAGTTGAAATTCAAATTTGTTAATGCTGCAGTTATAGCGAAGCTGTCAGATGAAGAAATCGGCACTTGTTCGGTTCCGGAACCGGGAGAACCGGCTGAAACAAAAATGGATAATTCCTGGGGGACGGTTGATGCCTGGGGAATGAATTGATAACCGGCAAGGTCGATATTTAATTGTGTTGTCTGTTGTGCCGTTATTGACTGATTGACTACCAGTGGTTGGTTGTTCTGGATGAAATCCGGAACGGTAATCGTAAACACTGCCGGCAGGGAAGTCATGTTGATGATTGTCAGATTCATCAACCCCGAAGAAAGAGTGGCGGTATCTATTCGGTCATTTCCGGAAAGAGTTATCAAGGTAGAATCTGTTCGGGACAGTGCCGGTACTTGTGCTACCGCCTGACTAACCTGAAGGGTATCGCTGAAGCTCAATGCTGTTGTGATATATCTTGTAGAGAAATTATCAATGGTATCAGCGGGGGTATAGTAATGAGCGACGAGACTTACTTCGTTGGGAACAGTTCTGTTCACCAGGGAAAGAGGAATAATAGCCGTGGAACCGGTAGGGATAGAATCAGGATAGTTGGTTGTGGTAATAATTTGCGAGTTGGCGGTATTCACCAGATCGATTGATACGTTGTCAAGCAGAATACCCAGTTCGTTCATAATGATAACATCAAGACTTCCCTGTGAAAATGTTGCCGATGAGAACGATGTTATCGGCGGCATATCACTGGTGACATCGAAGTTGCTCTCTGGGATATAGGCACTGTCACCGGGAAAGGGGATACCTACCCCAACGAGATCACTGAGATTTAGTGTAACCGGATCAATCGTGGGGGCATCAATATCTATCGGTCCCAGTTGTTTTCCAACATTGTATAATAAATCATCAACAGAAAGGTTGCTTTGATCCAAACTGAGAGTGTCGATATCTTCTGTAATGGAAAAAACTACGTTCCCGGCAGTATCAATCGAGAGTTCACTCTGGCCTATTTTATCAACAATTTCTGACATGGGATATGTGCGATTGATAACCGGAACAACAAAGTTTGTTGTAAAAGTTGGAGCTTCCGGTTTTTCAATTGTACATTGACTGAGGGTCAAAAACATGATGATAACAATGACCGCCAGCAATAACTTGCCAGCCAGGTTGAATACAGAGAATTTAGAGAAAGTTGAATTTCTCTTGTGTATTCTTTTGCGTTTCTTTGTCATATCATTCTCCGGATGTTGGTTCTTATCTGTTTCCTGATACCTGCTTTGCAAACTTGGTGCCATCCAGGGGATATAGAAGTAAGTGTAAGCCATACAGGCGGATACACAGTTGGTTGTGGGGTTGTAAAGGGGAAGAGGAATATGAAAATAATATATGATTATGGGGGGAATCCCATATTGTCAGGAGTCTGTTTTTTTTGTATATTAGAAACGAGGTTTAGACTATGGGTATGTCAAAATATGACCGACTTCTATATATTCTTAACTTGCTTCGCTCAAGAAAAAATCTTAATGCCCGCATGCTTGCTGAAGAATGTGGAGTAACCGAACGGTCTATTTACAGAGACATCCTGGCGCTCTCTGAAGCAAACATTCCTATCTACTATGACCGGGGATATAAACTTGCATCGGACTTGTTCCTGCCGCCATTGAACTTTGATATGGATGAGTATAACTGCTTACGACTGGCGTTGGAATCAACACCACTTGCCAAAACAGATAAATACGCCAAATTAGTAAAACAAATCAGGGCAAAAGTTGATGCTGGACTTTCAGAATCAGTGAAACAACAAAAGAAGTTTACACCGCTAACTACATATATCAATATCACGACTACGTTTGATGATGAATATGATAATGGACATGAGATATATGGTGTTATTGAGGATGCTATCAGTTCGTGGAAATGTCTTGAGATAGAATATGACTCTATTAAGTCCGGTATAACGAGACGAGTCGTAGAGCCATACTTTATTATATTTCGGGGAAAAGCATTTTATTTTGTTGCCTATTGCCGTCTTCGGAAAGAATTTCGTACCTTCCGACTGGACCGAATTGTTGACTTAAAGAAAACTGAAGAGTCTTTTAACCCGCGTGAAGATATTAAACCGGAAAGCTATTTTGAAGGAAGTTGGGAAGTGTTCAATGGTGAACCTGTTGACGTTATTGTTCAATTTACCGGAGCTGCAGCGAAGGTTATTCTTTCCAATACCCACCATCCTGATGAATTAGTTGAGGTAACCGATGAAGGGAAAGTTATTTATCGTATTACAACACGCGGACTTGAAGAAATTCAGCGATGGATTCTTGGATTCGGTGGCGAGGCGGAAGTGCTGGAACCTGCGGAATTACGTGACAACTTCAGAGCTATTGGTGAGAAATTTATATTGATGTACAATACTGAAAAATACTGACAATAACTGACAGCGGTTATTGCGTAATAATAGTTAGTTTGTATATCTTACAAGTGATTTGGTGTTTTGAAAATTAGGGGATAAACTGATAGTCTTGTTTGTATGTGGGTTTCAATATTAAGAATTCATTGTTTTTTTATATACAAAAAAGGTTAAGAGAGTAAATGAACGGGGCGTTCATGGCGTTTTCAGAAGATAGTGGTCATATAGGTGAACAAAGTATAAATATTGTGAGTGAGTGGTTTTCTCTGATTCTTCAGAGATTTCAGTTAGGTGTTTTTATCTACCAGAAAACAACGGTATTATGGGTAAATGATTGGTTGGAAAAATTTCTGGAGCAACCAAAGGAAGAGATAATAGGACGATCGGTAAAGAACTTTATTGACCGGTTGACACAGTCTAATGTGGATTCCGACAGATACCAAACTATAAGATATTCTACCCAGGACACAGTGCAACGTCAGATGGCAATCTATGATCACTCTGCCCAGATGTATAAACTGGAGATTATTGTTGATGAGCTGACTCACAATGGTGATAAGTTCGGCTATGGAATTGTAGCTGATATTAGTAATTTCAAAATCCTTCAACAGGAATTGCAGGCTTCCCAGGAACAGGTGGAAATAGGCAAAACAGCTCTCCAAAAGAAAAAGATAGCATTTGATGAAGTACTGAGCACTATGGAAGAGCACAAGGCAAAGACAATAAACCAGTTGACAAACTACCTGGAGCAGAAGGTTTCGCCAGTGCTCAGGCAACTGAAAGAAACAGCCAACGAAGCTCAGAAGCCCCTGATTGATTTACTGGAGGAAGACTTAAAGGCAATAAGTATTGATTTCAGTAAAAGGATGGCAAGTCAGTGGAGTAACCTGACTTCTCGTGAATTACAGGTATGTCACATGATACGTAATGGGTACTCATCGAAAGAAATCGCTGATGCTCTTGGACTTTGCCTGTCAACCATCCATAAACATCGGGAGACTATCAGGAAAAAACTTGGTATTAGAAATAAACATATCAACTTAAATTCGTATTTACGGAAGGTGTAATTTATATGTAGTTCGGGTACGTATTTTATTCGTAACATACTCGTATTGACTTTTATTGTGATTTGTTCGATAAACTAAAATAGTTGATGAATTATACTGGTACAGGGACAGCAGAGAGCATTTTCGATGTGTAGGTTAAAAAGGCCAAATCATTAAATAATAGAACATATTAGGGCTAACTCCTTGATGTAGCTGTGGTTATGGGGGTGCCTTGTTTCTGTTGCCTGGAGTTTTCTGGGGGAAGTGATGGGTATTGCAAAAGTAAAAATGGGGAATGCCAATGACAAAATCTGAGCGTCTGTTTTATATCCTTAATTTACTCAAAGAACGAGGATCAATTCATGTTGAGGAGTTAGCCCGGAAATGCGATGTGTCACCACGAACGGTTTATCGTGATATTGATACATTATTACATATGGGAATTCGTATTGACTACAATAACGGCTACCGCCTGGCACCAAATTCAGTCTTGCCCGGTGAAGAATTGGATGCAACAGATTTCAGTATCATCAATTGTTGCTTGCATAGTAGCCTGTTATACAAGGATAAATACTTCAAGGAGCGAATTGACTCTATTGAGAAGAAGCTGCGTAATTATTTACGGAAAGATATAGAAGCCAACATGGCTGATGTTATCTTACTTGAGCCATCTCCACATGTTGATAATGTCGATACGTACAGTATTATTGCTGTGTTTTTTAAGGCGATTCAGATAAGGCGAAAAGTGCGGGTGCTGGAAAAAAATAGTAGTTCCCATCCTGTGGCATATACGCCGGTTGCAGTACGTTTCTCGGAACATGATGTCACATTACTTATGGCTGGTGACAGGAAACAGCTTATTGAGATGCCGGTACATACCATAGAATCTCTCGAATTGGCTACGATACATTTTACTCATCGCCCGGTTGAACTGGTGACTTCGAATGAAGGGCAATAAAACCGGTTGACCGGTAAATAGTGATGTTGTTCATTCCGTTATGCGGAATTTATCAACACGACAATTAGCCACTGCCGGACTAATTGCATCATCATACGCCGTCCTCAGCTTGGTATTCCAACCTATATCATTTGGTGTGTATCAGGTCAGGATTGCTGAAGCTCTGACCGTACTGCCGTTTCTGACTGTTGCCGCTATTCCCGGATTGTATATCGGGTGTGTTGTCGCCAATATCCTTGGTGGAATGGGATGGCTGGATATCATTATCGGTCCCCTGATTACTCTTGTCGCCGCCATTCTCACCCGGCAAACGACAAAGCTTGATAAACGTACTGCGGCAACCATTATTTCTGTCATCACTATGCTGCTGATGTGGGTTGGTGGTGTGTATCTTCTGAACGGATTCCATTATTCCGCAATATCGCTTATCGGTGTTTGTCTTTCTGTAGTTGCTGTTCTCATTGTAGTATGGGGATTACAACATACCGGCAGTCGATATCGTCTTGTGATAGGCAGCGCGCTTATTCTCACTCTTGTTGCCATTATTTTTCTTCGCCGGACTGATGATTTCTACTTCCTGATTTGCGGGGGACTCATCCTGATAGCGGTTATTTTGGGGGTTGTGTTATTATTATGGATTCGTCGCAGTCAACAGCACCTGGGGTTGTTGATAGCTCCATTACCGCCGGTGGTGTTGAATGCCTTTGGCGTTTCCCTGTACCTGGCGCCGATTATCGGCGTGAATTACTGGTTCAGTGTGCAGATGGTTGGTGTTGGGCAGTTGATTGCCTGTTATGTTATTGGGCTCCCGCTTTTGTTGATATTCAGGAAGCGTCACATTTTTGGTTGACAGTTGACAGGCAAGCATATACAATGAGCCAATAATTAGAAATACTATGTTTACGTAGGAGCCATAATGGAAGCTCTCGGATTGATAGAAACTAAAGGACTGGTTGCGCTTATCGAGGCAGCGGATGCCATGGTAAAAGCGGCGAAAGTTACTTTGGTATCGTATGAAAAAATTGGTGGCGGATTTGTGACTGCTATCGTTCGCGGTGATGTTGCAGCGTGTAAAGCGGCAACTGATGCCGGAGCGGCGGCGGCACAGAAAATTGGTGAGCTCGTTTCGGTGCACGTTATCCCGCGCCCGCATTCGAATGTCCACCAGGTATTCCCCACCGCATTACCGGAAGAAAAATAGTAACTTCGATGACGGGGCTTCTTCGTGGAAGTCTCGTCTTTTAATATGGCTGAATCTCCTGACAAACCCTCAGTGGAGGAAATCGTCAGGCTTGTCCTTGACGAAATTAATAGTCGGAGTAGTACGGCTGAAATTGCCGGTACAACCGGTTCCACAATACAATCTGCCCCAACTGTTATAACATCAAACACCAATGGCGCGGGTACTTCCAAAAGTACGGTGATAGAAGGGGAGACATGCTGTTTTACTAATCTGGACCAGGCGGTTGAAGCTGCTCGTCTGGCTCAACGGCGTCTGCTTGATCTGTCGATGGAAAAACGGCATGAGATAATTGCCAATATCCGCAAACATGCCATCGCCAATGCCGAACGGCTGGGCCGGATGGCGGTCACTGAGACCGGGCTGGGGCGGATGCCGGATAAAATGAACAAAATCCTCCTTTGTGCCCGAAAAACACCCGGACCGGAAGACCTCAAACCGGAAGCGTTTTCCGGCGACTATGGTTTGACCCTGGTCGAACCGGCTCCCTGGGGCGTGGTCGGGAGCGTGACCCCTTCCACCAACCCGCCCTCAACCGTGCTCAACAATGCAATCTCGATAATCTCAGCCGGTAATGCTGCTGTGTTCAATCCGCACCCGGCGGCTAAAAATGTCTCGGCGGAGATGGCCAAACTTATCCATGACGCTAT
>JAJRZL010000018.1 GCA_024275255.1 Candidatus Zixiibacteriota bacterium
AGTTAGATACTGAGATTTAGTTAGCTCATAAAAGACCCCCCTCTGTCTCTTACCGAGACAGCCCTGCGTTGGGCAGGATTAGCAATAATCCTGCCCGTTTTTTATTTACCCGCGTTTTACTTGATATGAAGCTCCTGTTGCAAGGCTTCAATTATCGAATCTACCTGATTTCCCACAGACGGCTGGATACGAAGATATAACTTATATGCTTCCTTTTTTTTCTCTACATTGTCCTGAGACGCCAACGTATGCGCCAGGTTCAGCATGGTGGAAACCGAGGTGGTGTCCTGCTTATATAATGTCCGAAGAACATCTTCAGATTTTTCCAGCTCATTATTCATTGCCAAAAATAGTCCTTTATTAAGCAGGAGTTCCTCTTTTTCTCCGAATTTCTCAATCGCCGAGTCAATCACCTGTATGGCAATAGGGACAGAATCTATTAAAGCCGCCGAATTGGCAACATCAAGATAACGCCCCGGGTCATCAGGGTTCAGCTCCAATGCCCGTCGGTAATAGGCATACGCAAGCACCATGTTGCCCAAGTGCCTGTTGAGCCATCCCAGACGTTCACTCCACTGGTCACGGGAATCACCGGTCGCAATCAGGGTTTCAATGGCGCGCTTTGCCGCTTTCCATTCTCCCAGCTCCATAGCAATGTTATAGATTTCCTGGTTGATTTCCCTGTCTTTCGGAAACAGCAAGTCCACTCGTTTCAGATACACATACGCGGAATCATACAAGAAATCTCTCGCATAGCTAAGCCCGAGATAATACAGCACATTTTTATCTGATGGTTGCCTGGCGGCAGCTTTGGATAACAAGTCCCGTGCTTTGGTATAGTTCCCGGAGAAAAACGCTTTCTCACCGGCTTTCTTGAGTTGTTCAAACGACTCCGGCTGCGAATTGCAACCGACAAGAATAACTAACATAATTATAAGAAGAAAGAACCGTTTCATATATATTCCCGTTATAAAGTTCATGTATTACATAATAGGTTATAGTAACTTGTATTTCAAGGGTTTCAATGGTAGAATTGGCTTTATGAGTAAATATCTGTTCCTGCTACTGGTCCTTCCCGCAGTTTTCCAGTCTGCCACTGCCGGTAAACGTCCCACCCCCATTACTCCTAAGACAGCACTGGTAGTACAAATAAAAAACGACCGCATCAACCATACCACCTCCCACCGCGATTCCCTGCTTGCCGCTGCCTGTCAAAATTATTGTAAGTATTATCGATATTTAAAAGGAGAACAATATGACACCCTGGTTTTTACCTCCCGGAACACAACCGACAGCCTCCTGGAAGATTTGCGACAAAATAAATTCACCGATGTAGTATATGTTTACCCTACCGGAATATTCTCCAGTCGTAACAGGATTGTGACAGATTCCCATAAACGACGAAAAGTGGCAACCATTGACGGGTATCTTGACGTTACCATTTCATATTCATTTTACACGATAAGCAGCGGGCAATGGCGCCTTGTACTGTCAGATACTATTGTTGAACGTGCCGATCCCAACTGGAATAACAATATCGGATATTCCCGACAGTTTGCCGAAACACAAGTCACCCCCGAACCGTACGAATATGTGATACTACGTGCGATAGACAAAATGTATGCACAATTTCCACCATTGAACACAACACCCCCAGGCACCCGGTTCAGGACAATTCCGGTACGACTATTTATCGCTCCCACTTTGTACAAACATAAACAGAACAGCATCCTCACACGAGTACGGCAAATTGTTTCCAT
>JAJRZL010000294.1 GCA_024275255.1 Candidatus Zixiibacteriota bacterium
CCACCCCTGTTTCCGTTCAGGATGACATGAAAGATACTGTCACTCAATAAGTCATGCTGAGCGGAGTCGAAGCATGAACATAATAAACCCTCTTTTTTTCAAGACCTGGGAGGGTGTTCCCACTATCCCCGTAAAAGAGTATCACTTGTTATGTGAAGCTGTTTCCCCCGGTTGCTTTTTGAAGTATTGGCTTACAGCTTGCACCGCCTTACGGGACAGTTTTTCCACCAGAGCCGGATTTTCCACCAGCTCGATAATCCGGTCTGCAATGACCGGGGGATCGTTGACAGCAACCAGCAGACCGCTTGTTCCGTGTTCAACAACCGAGGGGATATCGCCAACATTGGTCGATATTACCGGTAAACCGGCACTCAACGCCTCAAGCAACGACAAAGGCAGTCCGTCAATGGCAGCACAATTGAGATAGATATCCGCCTGAGCAAACTGCTTCGCAACGTTATCGTGGGAAAGATAACCGGTAAAAGTCACCCCATGAATCCGTTCCGACCGTACTACCTCTTCCAGCCATTCCCGCCGGGGACCATCGCCAATCATAATGAGCTCAGCCCGGGGATATTTTTGTTTTACCAGGGCAAAGGCTTTTATCGCCCCGATAAGATTATTGCCCCGCGTATGATGCCGGGTAATGACAATCCGCGGCTGGACCGATTTCACTAATCGTGGAGCAAAAAGCTCTCTGTCAACACGCAACGGAACAACCGACACAGGAATACCATACGCACGAAAGACTCCTGCGGTATAATCGCAGGTGACCTCTATTCGATGACATAACCGGAAAAAAGGTCGGAGCCTTCTGCCATACTCTTCCAGCTCACTTTCGGCTTTATTGCTCAGGAAATGAAGAACCAGTTTCTTCCCAAAAAAACGAGCTATCAAAATTGTAGGGACCAATTTGTTAAAAAATGACATCCCGGATGTATAGGCGATATGTACTGTCTGACCGGCCGGAACATTCTGGCTGAGCAGGCGAACAGTTGCTGTCAGTTGCCGGAACCACTGCCCGAAAGACTTCCGGGCTCTGGTATCAGCCGCTTCTGCATACCCGGAAAACCGCAGAATTGTCTTGTCTGCCAAAGCCGTTTCCGGTTCGATAAGAATACCGCCCAGTGACAAATCTGCCGGGTTAATAGTAATCTCTTTTTGTGGCAACGACATAACCGCTCCAAGTAGTATCAGGTCATCTGCCCCTCCCTGCTTCTTCACAAGCTTGTACATTTCAAGCTGCCGGATGTTCACTCGATAAAGAACTTTTTCCAGCCGGAGACATCGGTTCGGAAAAGCCCTTGTTCTTTATTCGGCAGGACATTATGTTTGCCTGATAACATGAAAGAAGTAACGGAGGTCTCAATGAAATTCACTAAATTTGTCATGTTTTTACTGGTTATCATCTTACTGCCGGCTTTCCTGTACGCAGGAGAAACCAAAGTTGACCAGTTATTGAAAGAAGTCGATTCATGGGTTACAACCGATACCGCTCAGATTCTCCATTTTATTGACAGCAACAATACCCGTACCATGGAGATGTTGAAATCCTCACCCTATTGGAAATCTGTGTATAATGATTTGAGTTTTTTGCTCGGTATTGATTATCTCGGCAGCCCCCAAATTGACAATACCGGCAGGATATATTTCCTCATGCGTATTACCGGGCAAAACGAAGCCTTGTTTTATGTCGATGGTCCCATGCAGTGGCCTCACCAGTTAAGCCCGAACAACTGGTCGGAAGAGGGGTATAGTATCAGCTCGTTCCGGGTGCATCCTTCGGGAGATTTTGTATTGGTCAGTATCATGCAGCATGGGAACGAAATGCATGATATCTGGCTGTTTACCCGTGACGGGAAGTTCCGTCCCTTGCTCCAAAGTCCAACTACCCGTTATGCCGGTATTATTTTCAAGGATGACAACCCTGATGAGTTTTTTGTTCGCATCAACAGTGGTCGTGGTTTAACATTAGGGAAATACTCTATTTCAACGGGAACCCTGGATACGATATACACCGAACCGGGGGCGTTTTACGGGCTGGACTATTACCAGAACAAGCTATTGTTTATCCGCTACTTCTCATTCTCGGAAACCCAGTTGGCAATGCTCGACCTGACCACAAAGCAAGTAACCGAGCTTTCCGATACCAACCTGACCTGGGCAGCCAGTTTTACCGAGGACGGGAAGATACTTACGCTTACTTCCGCCATGTCAAGCGAAGAAGAATTTATGAAAATATGTCTGCTTGATCCGGTGAAACCGAACAAGTTCAAAGTTATTTATGATCCCAAAAAAGAAACAGACGACCTGACCTTTATCGAGAAAAAAGGAATCGTTTTGCTTGCTCTGAATAATGACGGTTACTCGGAACTTACTGCGATTGATTTACAAGGGAATGTCATCCCCGTTCCCCAACCTGAAATCGGAGTCATCAGTACAACAAACGGAAATGACCTCGGTGATTTCGTATTCAGTTTTTCCTCTCCCCGTATCGCACCCACCGCATATACGTTCCACCTTGGCAATACCGACTTGCAACAGATAGGAGAGATATCAACGTTCGGGGTTGATTTTTCAAAGGTCAACGTTGATGTTATCCGCTACAAATCGGATGATGGTACAGAAATCCCGGCGTTGCTCTATGTCCCGGCAAATGCAAAAAAGGATGGCGGCAATCCGGCTATTGTCAATTACCACGGCGGACCACCCAGCCAAAGCCGACCATATTTC
>JAJRZL010000295.1 GCA_024275255.1 Candidatus Zixiibacteriota bacterium
CTGTTTCCGGTCCGAGATAACCGGTTAACTCCAGTCCAAGCGCTTTGGCAAACCAGTATGCCGTCATTTTGGCAGAACCGACATAAAACTCAATATAATCATATCCCCGAATACCCAACGAATTAGTCATTGCAAACTCCTCTATCTTATTACCATATGTACCTTACAAACACTCATTTTGGGAATAATGTTCATTATTTTCAGGTAGTATCCCAAAAGAGTACGTTCTCAAGGACCCATTTATAGCTATTTTGGACCCGTAGAGTCTAATATAATACATTCAGCTTCTTCTAAGCAACAGGATTTCACCTCTCTTTTTACCCCTTGACATGAAACAAATAAGCAGAAAATATGTTATACAAGACAACAACCGGTATCAAACCTGTAAAGGTAACATGACACGTGTCGCACATGCGTAACATAATACGAATCACAAGCTTTGCAGGGTTGGTACTGGGAATTATCACCCTTGCCGGTGCATGGCAATTTAACAAGGAGACACCTATCAAAAAGGAAACTACGACTATTGATGCCCAACTGGAAGGCACTATACATGCTCCCGAAATCCCTCCGTATCTTGAATGGCTCAATACCGACAGGAGACATACATTACGTGATTTCCGCGGGAAGCTGGTACTGCTGGATTTCTGGACATTTTGCTGTATTAATTGCATGCACGTTATTCCTGATTTGAAAAAGCTCGAAACAAAGTATCCCGAAGAACTGGTCGTTATTGGTATTCATTCGGCTAAGTTTTCAAACGAAAAAAAGTCTCGAGCAATTCAACAGGCAATAGAAAGACTCGAAATAGAGCACCCGGTTGTCAATGACAATAACTTCGAAGTATGGAACAGCTACGGTGTTCGTGCCTGGCCCTCGCTGGTACTTATCAACCCCAACGGCAAGATTATCGGCACCGCCTCCGGTGAAGGAGTGTTTGAAGTGTTTGATCCCGTTATACAACGGGCAATTACCTATTTCGACAACAAAGGAGAACTGAAACGAGACCCATTATTGACGAGTACCAAATCTCACGAAACAGAAACTGCTCTCTCCTTTCCCGGCAAAGTAAGCGCCGACAAGAAAAACAAACGGCTGTTTATTTCCGACACGAACCATAACCGGATTATCATTACTAAACCTGATGGTACAATTCTCGACACTATCGGCGGACGCAATGCCGGCAATCGTGATGGCTCTTTCACCGAAGCTCGTTTTAACCATCCACAAGGGACATTCCTTCATGGCGATATTCTCTATATTGCAGATACTGAAAACCATGCTATACGGGCAGCAAACCTCACCACTCATCAGGTGAAAACAATTCTCGGAACCGGCGAACAGGCAAAGACATACAATATCCCCGGAACGGGTACTGAGGTCGCTCTGAATTCACCCTGGGATGTGCTGGTCCATGAAAACAGGCTGTATATTGCCATGGCTGGCTCGCATCAGATATGGGAAGCCAATCTTGCCACTATGCAGGCACAACCGTATGCCGGTTCTGCTTATGAAAATATCACAGATGGTTTTTTGCTCGATGCCGCTCTTGCACAACCGAGTGGTATTACAACAGATGGCGTTAAACTGTACTTTGCTGATAGTGAAACAAGCTCCATTCGCTGGGCGGAATTGAAACTCGGCGGAGTTGTCAAAACTATTATCGGCGCCGGTCTGTTTGAATATGGCGACATTGATGACAAGTATCCACACGCCCGGTTACAACACCCGCTGGGAATTGCTTATCGTGATGGACTTATTTATGTAGCCGATACGTACAATTCAAAAATTAAAGTTATCGATCCCAATACAAAAACCAGTACAACCTTTGCCGGAACAGGTGAAAAAGGGCTTCGTGACGGTAACAAAGCGGTTGCACAATTTGATGAACCAGGCGGGATGACTTTTATCGGTGACTCCCTGTACATCGCAGATACCAATAATCATGCTATTCGTGTACTTGATATGAATACAGGGATGGTAACTACGATGGTATTGCAGTAAGTTATCTGCCAGCTACAAACAATAAGTAGCCATCAATACGGTAACTTTATTTTGTGCTTGCAAAAACAAGTCAAATAATGTATCGTTAATCATAACAACTAACATCAATGTTTCTGCAATAAACTATTAATTAATTCTATAATACTCTTTTCAGGAGGTTCTATGAAATACGTCATACCATTCCTCCTTGTTATCATTGCTCTGTTTGTTAATGGTTGCAGTGATGAAAGCATGTCTCCTACTCCGGCAGAGCACCAGCCGATAGCACAGGATGTGCCCCCAGATATACAGAAAATCTTGAATCAATATGCCATACCCGAGGAAATACCGCTCCCATTTACCCAAAACAATCCCTCAGATAACGACAATAATAGTGATTCACAAGTTCCTCAGCTCGATGGATACGATGTATATGCTGTTACTATCCTCTGGGGACAACTTTTCAGTTTTTCTCCACCACCTAACATAACAACCGACTGGTCAGGAATGCTTTCAACTAATGCCGTGGCAACAATTGCCGTCCGTGAAACGATTGATTTTGAACCCGGACAGGATTCTGTATTACCCTCAACTGCGCCATATTATGCAGAGTGGTTATCTTTTACGACTGGTGACCTGGATGGCCTGAGTTTCCTGGTGTACAATATGCGTGGTGTTATCTATTTTGTCCCCCCCGTGCTTACCTTTTCCACTCAACCCCTTACCATGTCCTGGTATTTTGAGACATTGACTGATTTCAGCGCATTTTACATGGTCAGCAATACTGACGCTGTTGCCATTATATCAAAAAAGATTTGGCCCCGGGAATGCCCTTCCGGTATTATCTCCGGGGAATGGATAAAAGCTGCCAGCTATGCTGATTCCGGGACTTTTCATGGTTTGTGGCTTGACCGAAACAGTGAACCGGAAGGGCTTTTAAGTGGAACATACTGGACCAACAGTGACGGCAGTCAGGAATTTTCCGGCTCTGTTTCCGGGTACATCACGGATGAAGTCATTGCGGAAGTTCATGGGCGCTGGTGGTACGATGACCCCCGACTTTGCCCGCTTTGTGGTGAAGGACACGGGAGATTCCACGGTCGGTATGTTTATCTCAGCGACGGTCGCAGTGGTAGTATGTGGGGAGAATTTGGTGATTTGTCATTGCCGTTGGATGAAGTCGTGATGCCGATGCAAGGATGGTGGCGCGATGACTGCCCGACAATCACCCCTACTGTTATCACTGACTCTCAACAGTAAAAAAAACATATATCCCCGTTTCATAGAGGAAGCGGGGATATGTTTTATTTTTTTATCTCCCCTGAATTATCAATTACTATACGACGGGTAAGTTGTGCTTGTCTGTCCCGGCAGATTATCCTATTATGACTTACATAGTTCTGGATGAATTACCACTATGAAACAAGTACTCTCACAATTCCCCGATGCGTTCCGAAAACATTACGATCCATTAGTTGATAATCCCGAACAATTCTACCACATCCTGCTTACTCCACCGGTAACGTCCTTTCGTGTCAATACATTAAAAGCAAAAACCGATGAAGTTTTTTCCCGTTTGCAGCAATACGGATTTGAAATTCAACCGGTTCCCTGGTTTGAGCAGGCATTTACCTGTAATACGGTTGACATGAGTTTCACCCTCGAACGGTTTTGCGGAACTGTCTATACACAGGAACTGGCTTCCATGATACCCGCTTTGATTCTTCGTGATGACTTGCGGCAGTCAACAGATTCCCTGACCATCCTTGATGCCTGCGCTGCTCCGGGTTCGAAAACTACACTACTGGCAGCCCTCATGCACAATCGGGGATGTCTCGTTGCCAACGATAAAAATTACAACCGTATCCGTGCCCTGAAGTTCAACCTGAATAAGTGCGGCGCTGTTAATACTTGTATTACCAATTATGATCTTATCGCTTTTCCCAAGGTACAGTTCGATATTGTGTTGCTCGATGCGCCATGCTCCGCTGATGGAACCATACGTAAAAGTCCCGATTTGTTATCACGATGGTCAACCAAACGTCTTGCCGGATACGCCAGTATGCAAAAAGACCTGATAGTCCGTGCATTTGACTTGGTGAAACCCGGAGGAAAACTTGTCTATTCCACCTGTAGTATGGCTCCCGAAGAAAACGAACTGGTTATTAACCACCTGCTGAAAAAGAGAGAAGCATCAGTCGTACCTGTTCAACTTGACAATTTTACATTCTCCCCGGCAATTACTCAGTGGAAAGAGAGAACTTTGCATCCCGATATTTCCTCAGCCGCTCGTATTTTCCCTCATCACAATAACACCGATGGGTTCTTTGTCGCAAAGGTGATCAAATGATTGTCCCCTGTCCGCAGGAACAGATTGACCGTGTACTGGAATATTTTCTCAAACGGTTTGGTGTGGATACTTCTGTGTTTGCTCCTTACCAGTTTTACAGCGGACCCAACGGCAGGATATTACTCGGTCCGAACATAAGAATCA
>JAJRZL010000296.1 GCA_024275255.1 Candidatus Zixiibacteriota bacterium
ATCAGGCGTTTCAATTTCTACGATCTTGTGGTGCAATCTCTCACTTCAAACTTGCCTTGTTCACCCCGGGAGTTATGGTCGTACAACTTCCCTGGTGAACGCGTTGTTCCATTCGCAACACCTCCCATATTTGATGGTTTCCATTCCAACGATGATATGGGTACATTGGGGATTTATTTTACTATTATTGTTGCATTGGTGGGGATATAGCAACTCAAGCTATTGATAATGTACAAATAATATCTTTGTTTGTCAAGTACAATCTTGACTATATATGTCAGTCTCGTAAGAGCAAGAACCGTATCAGTAACTACAGGGCCAGTTACCGGAACCGGAGGTGAACAAGTAATTCACTATCAATGTCAGATCATCGACTTTTATATCACTGTCACAGGTAACATCACCCAGCAGGAACGAAACCACCGGCGGGGGCCCCCCGGTGAAAAGGAAATCGACATAATATGAAAGGTCGGCAACATCTATTTCATGGGAATTATCAATATCACCACGGCTCCATGCCAACACCAGATTATACACATCAAGACAGCCATTTCCATACAGCGGGCTTGGCGGAGTAACTTCGCCCCATAACAAGCTTGTTCTTGCTGTTTGATTTACCGCAGTGAACATATCCGAACCGGAAACGGTAACCGGTGAAGCCATTGCCAGTGCAATAGCCCCGCTGACAAAAGGAGCAGCGAACGAGGTTCCGCTCCATGTACCCCACTGGTATTGTCCCGGTAAAGCGCTATAGATATTTACCCCGGGGGCACACAGGTGTATGTAGTCACCGTAATTAGAAAAACCTGCAATTGTCTCCAGCGTATCAATAGCAGAAACAGCCAGCACTTCCGGGTAGGCTGCCGGGTACATCGGAACAGAACTGCTGTCATTTCCGGCAGAAGCGACCATGACAATACCGGCATTGTACGCATCCTCAATGGCAAGCTGCATGAGTGGATTATTTACTTCCATACCAAAGCTCATGTTAATGACCTGTGCCCCAGAATCGATAGCAGCATAAATCGCCTCTACTACCGCAAATGAATTTCCCTGTCCGGTTTCATCAAATGCCCGTAATGGAAGAATCCGGCAGTGAGGAGCAGTCAATAAAATAATTCCCGAAACAAAAGTCCCATGACCGTACATACTTGTACTGTCTCCTGATATCTCAGAAGGATCATTATCGTCATCAACAAAGTCATACCCGGTCATCAGGTTACTGGTATCAAAAAGCGGATGAGAAAAGTCGAGCCCGTTATCAATAACCGCCACAACGACATTGTCACCTTGTGAAAGCAACCCGGCAGAGTCAATACCAACCGTATAGGTTCCCGGTTGTTCATAGTAGTCGGGTGGGCTTTCCCCTTTCAGGTAGGGTGGACGATTCTGATCGGGAAATGACTGGCTTATCTGGTTTGTCTCAGGTACGCCGAGGATATAGTTCGGCTGGACCAAACTTACATGAGGATTATTACCAAGAACCAGCAATACGGAATCGAGAGGAATAATTTCCGGAAAATTAACCAGAAAGGTCCTGATATCAATAATGGAATCAAAGACTATTCCCTGAATAGTATCAATAACAGTTTCAACCGGTATCCCGAAATCAACCTGTAACACTACCTGACCGGCTATTCCGTTATCTGCCTGAGCCTCTGGTGACGTACCGGAGATAATAATCCCCAACACCACGACCAGCAGAAATACACGTTTCAGAAATACTGTATTCATCGAGAAAATCTCCTCAATTACAACCCAATCAAAACAAACGAGCCCCACAGAGTCGGCTCAGGTACCAGGCTACTCATTCGAGTAACAGCTTCATCATAAGCTTGAGGTACATTTTTACAATTATATAATGCGTTATAAAATTCAATCATGAATACCATACTTAACTTATCGGATACGGGCCAGAGCGATGCCAGCACGAACCGACTGCCAGCCTGGTAAAACGCTTTTGCCAGACTGAAGGAGTTACCATAATATAACCCCGGAGCGGCGGTTTGACAACCCGAAAGCGTCACCAGATGCGCCCGGATGCCATACCCGAACAAATCAAAGGGGAAAAATGGACCATCACTCATTAATATACGCGAGAAGAGCGGGTTTTCTGATGACCGGGAAGCATGGGCTGCTATATGCACAAAACCATCTGCCCGTTTTAATTCCTTTTCAAAATGTTGTCGCTGAGCATCGGCACCGGTATAAAGAGCAGCCGAATCAAACAGCTTCTTTATC
>JAJRZL010000297.1 GCA_024275255.1 Candidatus Zixiibacteriota bacterium
TTCAAAGAACTCCGCGTAAAACTTATTCTTCCCCTGAAAGATGCCGAGCATCTCCTCGGCTGCCTGGCATTAACCGATAAAGTGGCGGGCTATCGATATTCAGCAGATGACATGAACCTGCTTGGTGTATTGTCCAATCAAATGGTCACGGCTCTTACGAATGCTCGACTGTATGTGGACTCCCTGGAACGAATACGGCTCCAGGAAGAAGTAACCATGGCACGGCAGATTCAGTTGAACCTGCTGCCGGAACATCCGCCAAAATTAGAGAGAATAAGTATTGCCGTCCACTCGACCCCTTCACGAACTGTTGGTGGTGACTTTTATGATTTCATCGAAATAGATGACAAACGCCTTGGCATTGTTATCGCCGATGCCTCCGGTAAAGGGATGCCGGCGGCATTGATGATTGCCCAGATACAGGCAATTATTCACAGCGAGGTCAATAACGGCAACCGTATTGACAGAATTATTAGTAACATGAACGAGCTTATTGCCAAATCAACCACACCGGAAAAATACGTGACTCTTTTCTATGGTGAGCTCGATATTACCTGCGGCGAGTTTGCATATTGCAACGCCGGGCATAATTATCCTATCTTGGTTCATGAAGATGGTCAACTGGAATTGCTGAAAACAGGTGGACCGCTGGTGGGAGCGTTGCCAAAGATGGAGTATCGTTCTACCTCAATTCGCCTGCGTACCAATGATATACTTTTCTTTTTTACTGATGGTTTGTCGGAGGCAATGAATAACCAGGAACAGGAATATGGTGAAGAACGTATACGTACTATGGTAATCGAGCATCGCAGTAAGGACTCCGAGGACGTTCTTGAAACAATACTCGATGATGTACGGCAATTTGATCCGACATATCCGCCGCGTGATGATACAACAATTATTGCTCTAAAAATACATAATGGATTTAAGGCTGATGAATAACAACCATAGTGACTTTGATGCCGAAGCGCTTATGAAACGAAAAAATGAATACTGCGGGTACAAATTTTGTCCCTTTTGTCGTAAGACGCTTCAAGAAGCAGAAATCGACGGCAGAACACGCCTTACCTGTTCTGACCCCGACTGCGGATTTGTTTTCTATCAAAACCCGGTTCCTGCTGCAGGGGCTTTTATTGTACAGGACGACAAGGTACTCCTGGTCAAACGCGCTCATCCGCCCAGGATTGGCTGGTGGTGTTTACCTGCCGGATTCATGGAATGGAAAGAACATCCGCGAGATACCGCCATACGGGAAATAAAAGAAGAAACCGGACTGGATATCAAGCTCGGTGATTTTTTTGATGTTTATTCCGGCGATGACGATCCCCGAACCAATGCCATTTTGTTATTATACCTGGCAGATATCACAGGTGGCGAGATTATCCCCGCAGATGACGCCCTTGAAGTGCGTTTTTTCAGTTTTGACGACTTACCGGAAAAGATTGCATTTGAAGCGCATATACAGGCATTGGCTGACTATGTTGCCCGTTTTCGCTCGTAAAAATAACGAGAGGTGCTAATTGGTATCTCCCGGTTCTGCTGCGGTTACGGTGCTCATAGTTGACAAAACAACCAACTTGACTTCATAGCACGCTGTTCGTTTTATAAAAGAAGTAAAACGGAGGTTATACATGATTGTACGGATACATAAACTAATCATAATGCTGCTTATCTGCCTGTTCCCCGTAGCGATGGCATTTACAGCTGATATTCAATACAAGGACTACCAGAAAAAGAGTCGTTACCGAGATTACTTCGAAATCAACATAGAGAAAAATACTATTACCATTACCGTATTTGAAGATACCCGCTCTTTGAGTTTATCGTTTCCGGTTACTACGGTACAAAAAACCGAAAAGCGTATCTCTCTCTCCGATGATGTATATTTTGATACCAAGGGGCTACATTTCAGAGGAAATATGTATCCATATAGCAGTATTTATGACACGCGAGTTTTTGGGGAAGATAATATCATCACGATAGATTTCCGTACCCGTTCGGGTTCATCCGGCAGAGTAAGCCGTATGCACCGGGGGAATCGCATCTCATTCAACAGGAACCTTGTTGTCGAAGAAGATGAGTTTGTCCGCGGGATTGTGTTCTCTGTTGGTGGAAATATCGAAGTGTATGGAGAAGTCAATAAAGATGTAATCTCTTTGTTCGGTGATATTTATGTCGGACCCGGCGCAGTCGCTCGAGGTGATATTGTCACCGGGACCGGTAAGCTTACACTGGCTAAAGATGCTTCTATATACGGTGAAAGTTATAACGGTTCCGGTAAACACGTGAAACGATACCACCGATACTATCGCAAACAAAAGACCGTATCGTTATCGGGAATGTTACTTTATAATCGGATCGACGGATTAGCTCCGTACGCCAAAATAACGTTTTCTGATAATGATTCATTGCTCCCCACCGTATGGCTGCAGGCAGGATACGGATTTGCTTCTCAACGAGGACGGTTTGAACTTGGCCTGGAACAAACACTCTGGAGAAAACGTCCGCTTAGCTTTGGCGCGGTCTTTTATCGGAATCTTTCATCCGATGATGACTGGTTGTTAACCAATCATGAGAATACAGCTTTTGCCCTGTTGGCAACAGAGGATTTCAAGGACTACTATGAAGCCGAGGGGGGGCTGCTGTATCTCAAGTTCATACCGTATCAAACAGTAAAAATGAACACCGCGTATCGTTATGAAGAAACAAACTGGCTCGATGCCCACCGTCATCTCTGGTCGATGTTCGGCGGTGACAAGTTGTTTCGGGATAATTTTTCAACTGTGGATTCCCCATACCGTGAACATGGAATGGGCGAAATCGACACCACCACTAACGCTTTTCTCTCAACAACCATTGACTGGAAGACCCTTGATAAAGACGACTTATTTAGCAGGTCCGGGTGGTTTATCACACAAAAATTCGAGTGGTCACATCCGAACCTGAAGTCAGATTTTGATTACAGGCGCTATACAACAATTCTGCGCCGTTACCAGAAAGTTAATCAATACTCTATGGTGTTGCTGCGGGCTATGTTCAGCGGTAGCGATGGCTATCTTCCCATGAACAAAAGGTTTTATCTTGGGGGGTTGGGCACACTCCGCGGCTACAAACATAAAGAATATATGGGCAATCGATTCTGGATGACAAACATAGAATACCGATTTACGTATCCCCGCTCCAACTTTGCCGCATCGGTATTCTGGGATGCCGGACAAATTGCCAATAGCAAGCTTACTTCGGATATAGATATAAAACAATCCATCGGGGTTGCTCTTTTTATAGGTACGGATATCCGGATAAACCTGTCAAAACGTCTTGACCGTTCGTATGACAATACGCCCAAAATATATGTCCGGCTTGACCATGTTTTCTAAGCAGGTTTGTTTCATTTTGTAACAGGACCCCGTGACATCATTTGATACAAAGACAAAATAACCCGTATAAAATACCATACAAAGTCGCCTGTTTAGAAGTACTTTAGCGTAAAGATAAAGATATAGAGGACATTCAGCCCCGACATAAACCATTACTTTAACAATATACCGTACCGCAAAGAGTCATACCATAATATACAAAGCACTACCGGAAACAGATTCATTTTCTCCCAACTCAACCTATTAACCTGAAAATATCTACTATAATCGGGGAGTTTGTCAATTCCTGACAGTATTCAATTTACTCTCTGAGGGTTAAAAATGCCCCTGTATATACCGATAACTATAAAGAA
>JAJRZL010000298.1 GCA_024275255.1 Candidatus Zixiibacteriota bacterium
CCTCGGATGCAACAGCCATCTCGATTGGAAGAGATGGAACGATTGAAGTGCTCCAGCCGGGACAATCACAGCCGACACAGGGAGGACAGATTGAGCTGGCGCGTTTCGTGAATCCTGCCGGGTTGATGGCAATTGGCAGGAACTTACTGGTTCCGACCAGTGCGTCCGGTACACCGATTACGGATATCCCGTCACAAAACGGCTTGGGTGAAATTGACCAGGGATACCTGGAGATGTCCAATGTGAAAGTAGTCGATGAGATGGTGGACATGATTGTTGCCCAGCGTGCATACGAAATTAACTCGAAAGCAATTCAAACCGCTGATGATATGGCAGGGGTTGCTAATAATATCAAGAGGTAGTAAAAAATGAAGTATATCTTTACCTGTCTCATGGTGCTACTGCCGTTGTTGGTTTCTGCCGGAGGAATGTCCGCAGAACAGGCGGTTAGCAACGAATTGGTTCGGATGTATCAACTCGATACAACGATATACAAAGTAGAAGTTACTTCCTTGCACCTGAAAAGCGCTGACATTGCTTCCGGTGAAGTTTCCCTGCAGCCGTTATCACAAAAAGAACCGCTGGGACTGTTTACCGTTATTGCCAGGATTACAAAAGACGGGGAAGTTGTTGAGACGGGTCAGGTTCGTTTTACTATCAGGAAATTCGCCGATGTACTCGTTACAACCGACAGGATAAAACGTCACGATACCTTTTCATCACAGAACCTTACGCTCCGACGCATGGAAATCACCTCACTGCAGGAAAGACCGTTAACCGATATGGCGAAACTGGAAGGAACCTGGTGCACTCGCAACCTGCGAAAAGGGTCCATTCTGCTGTCGAATGCGGTGGAGCCTGTACCTGATGTGGAAGCGGGACGAGAGGTTACGATAGTTTACACCAATGGACTGTGTCAGGTATCGACTACCGGTATTGCCTTGCAGCCCGGCAGAGCCGGGGATTACGTGCGGGTTAAAAACAAATCTTCCTCAAAAATCATTTATGCCCGCATTGTAGATAGTAAAGTGGTTGCTGTAGATCCATAGGATGGAGAAAAAATGCCATGAACATGAAAAGAGCCCTGATAATTTTATTGGTACTGTTGCTGCTGCCGTTTACCATCAAGTTGCGTGGTGAAACATTTGGGCAGTCGCAGTCATTGTTTACCGATATAAAAGCCCATGAAGTCGGTGATATCCTCACCGTTCTCATTTTTGAACAGAGCCGGGCGACACAAAAAGCAGAAACAAAAACAGAGAAAAACACCAAGTTTTCAACAAAAGGTGGTCCCGGCATCGGGACACTTGACTTTATCCCGATGTTTGGAGCATCAGGAGATAATAAGAATACCTACAATGGAAAGGGTGAAAATATACGGAACGGATTACTCCGCGCCCGTATGTCGGTTACTGTTGTCGATGTGCTATCCAATGGTGACCTTGTGATTCAGGGTTCACGGACAATTGGTATTTCCGGTGATAGGGAAACTCTCACGTTGACCGGAACTGTTCGGCAAAAAGATATCACCCCCAATAACACGGTTGATTCGTACCTGATTGCCGATGCTGAAATTCATTATACCGGAAAAGGGAACAGCAACACCGGCAGTCGTCCCGGTTTCTTTACTCGGTTCCTGAACTGGTTGTTTTAGGAGTGTCGCAATGTTGACAGTATTGATACAACGGCTGGCTACCCCTATCGGTATTTCCATAATAACGTCAGCTATCATTTTGTTTTCTTCCATAGCTGATGCCGCCAAAGTGCGTATTAAAGATATTTGCGACTTTCAGAATGAACAACAGGAAGACCTTATCGGTTACGGGTTGGTTATCGGGCTGAATGGCACTGGCGATGGAACCGGAACCCAGTTTACCGTACAGTCGCTGGTCAACATGATGGAGCGGCTCGGGTTGACGGTTGATAAGAGTAAAGTAAAAGTAAAAAATGTCGCTGCGGTTATGGTGACTGCCAAAATCACCAGCCAACAGACTAAAGGCTCGCATTTTGACGTGACCGTCTCATCGCTTGGTGACGCCTCATCTTTGCAGGGGGGAACATTACTGTTGACCCCGCTTTCCAGCAGTGATGGAGTAGTACGAGCCAATGCACAAGGACCGGTTTCTATCGGCGGATTCAACGTACAGGTAGATGAGGGGAATAAAATTGTCAATAATTATACGCTGGTAGGGCGTGTTCCCGGTGGAGGGAAAATAATAAATCCCCTTGCCAAATCGGATAGCAACAGCAGGGAGATTCGCCTGTCTCTGCGTGAACCGGACTATACAACTGCTCATCGGGTAGCCGAACGAATTAATATCAAGTATGGCTTACTGGCGTACCCGATAGATGCCGGAGCTGTAAGGTTGATTGTGCCGGATTCCTTGTCGCATCCGAACAGCCGTATCAAATTTATTTCCGATATCGGGCTTTTGCAGGTAGTGCCGGATAATACCGCCCGGGTAGTTATCAATGAAAGAACAGGGACTATCGTTGCCGGGCAACATGTAACCATAGATCCGGTTGCAATTGCTCATGGAACGATAACGGTTAATATCCAGTCAACCCCGGTAATCTCCCAACCAGAACCGTTCAGCCAGGGAGAAACCGTTATATCTCAGGATTCCCGTATCAACGTGAGTGATGAAAAGGCGCGGGTGGTACACCTGAAGGGAAGTGTTTACCTCTCGGATATAGCCAAAGCGCTAAACAGCATTGGCGCCACCCCACGTGATATTATTGCAATTTTCCAGGCACTGAAACAGGCAGGCGCGCTTCATTCAGAATTGGTGATACTATAATGACTCTTGTAAACCCCACAGCTGTAACCGGGATGTTTCTGAATTCCGGGTTGGAAAAACTGTCCCGAAGCCATCCGGAAAATATCGAGCAGGAAAAAGCCCGGCTGAAACAAGCCTCGAAAGAGTTCGAGTCGCTTTTCATGTACCAGATGCTCAAGGAAATGCGAAAAACAGTCGGTGATAACCCCCTTACCAAGGATATGCCTTTCTCTAACGACATTAGTAAAGATACGTTCATGGATATGTTTGATATGCAGCTTTCGCGTGAGATGGCTGACGGGAGCAGGGGCTCAATTGCTGATATGTTATACAAGTCGTTAGTGAAATCTCTGGAGCTGAAAAAAGAAGTGAAAACATCGGAAGCGGAATTAAAACCGCTCCACCCGCCGGAGAAAAAACCTATCGAGCTGGACCGCAACCCGGTCGAACTGGTTCCGTCACGAAAACCATTTCCGCTTCACAATATAAAAGAGAAACCAATACCGATAGACACGCGGCAGGAACAGGTTCCGACTACCGCTAAGGATAGTATCATCGAGCAATACGGCGCATTGATAGAGAAAGCTGCCCGGGAGACAGGTTTGGACAGCGCGCTCATTTACGGTGTGATAAAAGCGGAATCAGGGGGTGACCCGCATGCCGTGTCACCGGCAGGCGCCAAAGGGCTTATGCAGTTAATGGATAGTACCGCTGCGGAACTGGGAACAACGAATGTGTATGATCCGCAAGAAAATATCTCAAGTGGCAGCAGGTATCTCAAGCAGCAGCTCAATCGCTTTGGGGAAGTGCACCTGGCATTAGCGGCGTACAATGCCGGACCGGAAACGGTTAATCAATATCGTGGTGTGCCACCATACCGTGAAACGAAGGACTATATCGCACGCGTGCTCGATGCGGTGCAGCGATATAAACAAATTATAGCCGAAACAACTCCTAAAGCACCATAAGATATTGGTCGATAAAAAGATGTGGAGTGGATACGGGAAAAATATGATGATTGATAATCTGATTGAAATACTTGGAAAAGAAGCGGTGCTGTTCGAGTCGTTTTTACAACTGCTGGAGCGTCAACAAAAGGCGTTAGTTGAGAATGACATTGACGAACTCACACAGGTGACCAGACTCCAGCAGGAGAAACTGGCAGAAAGCAAACTGCTCAACAGTCAGCGCGAAGAAGTCATTAAAAAGATTAAAGAAGAAAATCGCATTGATGGTGATTTGACTGTTTCCCGTTTGATTGAAATGGTGGATAACAATCGTGCCGACCAGCTTCATACACTGCGGCACTCATTACACCATTTGAATGACAGAATACTTCACATCAGAAATCAGAATGCCCTATTGTTGAATA
>JAJRZL010000299.1 GCA_024275255.1 Candidatus Zixiibacteriota bacterium
ATTGCTTGACATTCTCCAGAGCGCTTTTTTTTAACGCATTTTTTTACGCACCTTAACGCATTCAATGTTAAGTAATGTTGTAACAACATGATAGGTGCGTAAAAAATGGCGTGTTATTTTACGCAGTGTTACGCATGTATATATACCCCGGAGCTACGCTTCTCAGGTCGTGCCAAATCAACACCCACTTGACAATATAGCCCCGCCACTGTTTTATGCGTATAATTGATGTGTCCGTAAATGGAAAATCGAAGGGAGGATATGATGCCAAAGGTAACGTTTTATGGTCATTCCTGTGTGATGATTACCGAGGGGAAGCACAAGCTTATTATCGATCCGTTTCTCAACGATAACCCGCAATCACCTGTTAAAGCCGATGATGTCGATGTTGATTACATCCTTGTTACCCACGGTCACGGGGACCATATCGGGGATACGTTCAGTATCGGTAAGCGTTGTAAAGCTACCGTGATAGCAAACTTTGAGCTGGCAAATCTCTGTGTCGCGGAAGGACTGGATATTCACCCGATGCACATAGGAGGAGCCCACGACTTTGATTTTGGACGAGTGAAGCTGACCATTGCTCATCATGGCGGTGGCTACGGAGCTGATGCTTCCCGCTACACCGGTCCGCCGGTAGGTATGCTGGTGACAATCGGGGGAAAAACAATATATCATCCCGGTGATACCGGATTGTTTTATGATATGAAATTGATTGGAGAGATGAACAATATCGACCTTGCCTTTATCCCTATTGGTGATAACTTTACGATGGGTATTGATGATGCTGTTAAGGCGGTCGAGTTCTTGCAACCGAAAAAAGTCGTGCCGTTCCATTACAAGACATGGGAAATTATCGATAATGAACCGGAAGAGTTTGCTTCAAGGGTGAAAGGTGTCGAAGTGATTATCCTGAAACCGGGAGAAAGCCTGGAGTTGTAAGTATAAGTTACCCGAGCAGACAAAAAGCTGCGGTACGTTTTTCGTACGGCAGCTTTTTTTATCATATCGGGCAGACAAGACGCCCGAGACGCTCGGTCAATTTTGTGTTTTCACTGTAATCAACCGGACAATCTATTATAACAGGTTTATCATAGGTGAATGCTTTGTGAAGGATTTCCTGCAGGTTGTCGCCGGGGGTTACCTTGATGCCAACTGCGCCATACGAGTCAGCCAGTTTCACCCAGTCGGGGTTGGTGAACTCTGTGCCGAACGCATGACCAAACTTGTTGCGTTGTTTCCATTCGATAAGCCCGAGGGTGCCGTCGGACCAAATCATATTAACGGTCGGTGTGCCCAGACGCACGGCTGTTTCCATCTCCTGGATATTCATCAAGAAGCCGGCATCACCGGAAATAGTGAGCACTTTTTTATCGGGGTAAACCAGCTTGGCGGCAATTCCACCGGGCAGGGCAATCCCCATACTTGCAAACCCGTTGGAGATAATACAGGTATTGGGTTCGTAAACAATGTACATTCGGGCAATCCACATTTTGTGAGCCCCGACATCGGAAATAAGAATATCAGTATCATCCAATACATTGCGAACATCGTGAAGTATTTTCTGAGGTTTAACCGGGAAGTCAGTACTGTTATCATACTCATGGATTTCAGCCAAAATCAACTCTCGATATTTATCGGCAAAATCACCACGATTAGTGTCGAATGTGTCATCAATCAATTCGTTTAATTCCCACAACGAAGAAGCAACATCACCGACCATTTCGACTGCCGGGTTGTACCAGTAGTCCACCTCTGCCGGTTCAAAGTCGATATGGATAATTACTTTCTTTCCGTCGGGATTCCAGAAATGAGGCGAATATTCGACTAAGTCATACCCGATACAGATAACGAGGTCCGCTTCTTCAAAGGCACAGGTGACATGGTCCCGCGACTGTAAACCGATAGTAAACAAGTTTCGCTCACATCGAAAGCCCGCAGCGCCTTTCCCCATGAACGTGTTGCAGACAGGGAAATGTGTTTTCCCCAGAAATCGCCGCAACTGTTTGGTCGCCCGTTTTCTGATAGCGCCATTACCGGCAAGGATAAGCGGTTTTTCCGCCTTTTTCATCAGGTCCAGAGCAGCTTGTACCGCTTTGTAGTCGGGTGCCGGACGACGAACTTTACGGACTTCGAATACTTCCGGGTTTGTGCATGGTTCCTCAGCAACATTTTCAGGAAATTCCAGGTGCGTTGCTCCCGGTTTTTCTGCTTCAGCAACCTTGAATGCCTTCCGTACAGCTTCAGCAACCATGTCGGGACGTTCGATGCGTGTATTCCACTTGGTGATAGGACGAAACATGGAGACTACATCAATATATTGATGCGACTCCTTGTGCATCCGCAATGTGTCAGCCTGACCGGTGATGGCAACTAACGGAGCACGATCGAGAAAAGCATCGGCAACCGGAGTGATAAGGTTAGTAGCTCCGGGGCCGATAGTAGCCAGGCATACTCCGGCTTTTCCAGTAAGGCGCCCATACACATCAGCCATGAATCCGGCTCCCTGCTCATGGCGTGTGAGGACGAAGTTCAGGCTGGAATTACGTACCGCTTCGAGGAAATGAATGTTTTCTTCACCGGGGATGCCAAAAATATATTCCACCTGTTCGTTTTCAAGTGCTTTGACGAAAATTTCGGAAGCATTTATCACGACTGTACTGCCCTTTCTTTGTAATAAACGTATATGAGCGTTTTTGTATAAATAAGCATATTGCAAGTCAAAACCTTGCTTGGATATAATATGTTCCCAGAGTTGAGGAGAAGACAAGTTAAATAACAGGCTCGGATATAAAAACTGCCCTGAAAAAAAGAGTACGGATAAGATTTTCTATGGTCATAATCAAAAAACTGAAATAAAATAGGTGACCCTGTCATATAATTCATGTTATTTTAGCAGGGAAAAAGTGGTAAAGATAATAATAATACGATACGGATATAAAAATTGAGATGAAAAAGTTTATCAAAATAGTGCTCTGGAGCTTGGGCATTCTGCTCGTTTTACTTGTGTTGCTGGTTGTTGGGTTGCGATTGTTCTTCCCGTTTGATAAAGCGAAACAAATGGCTATCGAGAAGGGACAGGAAGCATTGGGGCGTGATATTCAAATCGGTGATGTGGATATCTCTTTCTGGGGAGGGTTGGGCATCAAGCTCAAGGATGTGGTGGTTGGTAATCCTGCGGGAATGGAAAGTGTGGGAGACTTTCTTCAAGCGGAAAATGTGGATGTGAAACTGCAAATCTTGCCATTGTTGTCCGGTGAATACCGGTTGCATCGCCTGATAGTCAATCAACCCCATGTCATAATGTACAAAAAAACAGACGGCTCCGATAACTTTACGTTTTCTGAAATTGAATCGAAATCAACACAGCAAGATATTACCCGTGTTCCTTCAGAAACAAAAACCGCAATTGCTGCTGTTAGTTTCGATAAACTTGAAATCAACAATGGGGAGTTGGAGTATATCAATGACAGTACCGGGATAACCGCTCGTTTGTCAGACATTAACCTGGAGTCCGCTCTTGATAACTCACGGCAGCACATATTCACCTCGACAGGTCAGCTTGCAGTGGGAAAAGTATCGTTATCTGGTACATTTCCGTTTCCGGCTACATCGTTCGACCTGCGCTGGTCTGCGGACTATAATCTCGACGAGAAAAACCTGCTGCTGAAAAGTACAGAGTTGAAACTTGGCAACCTGACTTTTACTGTCTCAGGAGATTTAACTCATACGGAGAACAAATTCCTCTCACATATTGCTATCCAGTCCGACGGGTTGACAGTTGCTGACTTGTTGTCTTTGATGTCACCTCAGCAGCGAAAAGCACTGGAAGGAATTACTATCGATGGTGACCTGTCTTTCAATACCGATGTGACGTATGATAGGAGTAAAGTACCTTCACTTGATTACAGTGGCTCAGCAATTATTGCCGGGTTAAAAATGACTTATCGTGAAGTCAACGGAACATTGCAAATTGCCCGCGCCCAGCTTCATTTCAAACCCGATAATCTTCGTATTAACATTGAAGAAGGAACGTTTAATAACAAACCACTCAAGGGGCATGTTGTTATCAATGATTTTGAAAACCCGGTGGTCAATGGAGAAATCGGTGGCGAGTTGAATTTGCAATTTGTTCAGCCGTTCTTACCGGTGGAACAGGAACCAAAACTTGGCGGTGATGCCCGCTTTTCGGTAAAGGTTTCGGGCATGGTGAAGAAACCGACTGAATTGGATGTTTCCGGAACGGTGGTTGTTCGCTCGGGGTATTATGCTTCCACATTACTACCGGAGCCCATAGAATCATTTGAGCTTGATGCTTTTTTTGATAATCATGTCTTGCGTATTAATTCCTTCTCGGCAAAGTCGATGTCAGGTTCCCTGTCATTTTCCGGTCGTTTAACGGATTTGGTTCCTTATTTTCTGGCTGACAGTGCTTCTGCCGAGACTGTTTTCCCCGGTATTGATGGCAGCCTGAAGGGTCAAATCAATTTGGCTGTTTTGAATTCATTGTTGTCTGCGGATTCGGCTCTCAATGTTACCGGCACACTCGATATGGATATGACGGTCAACGGGGAAATTACAAAGCCGGGAACAATTCAACCTCGCGGTTCGATTGTATTTACCGATGTAACCTATCATGATACCCTATTATCGGAACCAATTACAGATTTCGATGCGAAGTTTGTACTCTCTCCGGATACGGCGTGGATTAAGAACATGACAATCCGGTTTGTCAGTAGTGATCTCAGCTTGCAAGGGTCCATTGTCAGACCTATTCCGTACCTGTTGCCACTGGAAGGTATTGATAGAAGTGCTATGAAAAAGCCCCTGGTGTTATTTGAAATGCAATCTCATCGATTCAATGTTGACAGCTTATTCCCGGAAGCAGCTCCCGGAACTACACAGCTTGACAGCAGTATATCAGGAAGTGCCGATACTCTGGTTCCCCCGGTGTTTCCTGATATTACCGGGTATGGACGGTTTACTATTGATACCTTGGTTTACAGCAGAGTGGAACTTACAACAATAACCGGCAAGGCAGAAATTAAAGACAGGCAAATTGTGTGCTCGAATGTTTCCGGTGATGTGTATAGCGGTCGGGTGACTGGTGATGCCGCTATTGATTTCAGCAATATGATGCTGCCGGTGTATAGTGGGAAATTCCAAGCCAGGCAGATAGAAGCTGATGATTTCATGCGGCGGTTTACGAAATTTGGGGGATATGTCTATGGAAAATTCGATTTTGATGGTGAGTATAAAGCAATGGGATGGGAACCGGAGGAGTTCTTGAGATCGTTGACCATGGACAGTAAAGCTGTTATGCAAAATGGGAAGGTGGTTACTTCCGGGGTTGTATTCGATGCCCTCAATACCCTCGCGCAAAAAATCGGTGAGCCGTTTCACAAGGAGCAACGGTTAAAGAATCTCAAGACAAAAATCATTATCGAGGATGGCAAAGTGAAACTGGACAACCTGACCTCACGGTTGGGGTCGCTGGGCGATTTTACTTTGGGTGGGTATTACTCTTTTGATAATCAAATTGCATATAACGGCTCAATCATTCTTTCAAAAGAAAATACCGAAAAACTGCAATCGAAAAAGGGAGTATTGGGTTTGCTGGGAGGGTTGGTGAATGAAAAAGGCTCCGACCGTATCAAGTTCCCATTGATTGTAAGCGGTACGATCGAGCAACCCAAAATCAAGATAGATTATTCCTCGCTGACTAAGAATGTAAAAGAGAATATCTTGGACGAAGCAGGCAATAAGTTGAAGGATTTGCTTCATTAGGGGCACTGTGAAGAATTGCAGGAAGAATATCGAAGAAGCGTACCGTTTCTCTTTCTTAGTTCACCTTATATATGGTTACCCCTGTTCTACTTTGTCATTCTTTTTCTTTTCTATGACCTTTCCCTTCTTTATCATGCCCTTCCCGCTCTTGGTTATGTCATTCTCTCTCTTGGTTATGTCATTCCCTCTCTTAGTTATGTCATCCTTGCTTTTAGTTATGCCCTTCCCGCTCTTGGTTATGTCATTCCTGCTCTTAGTTATGTCACTCCAACTTTTGTTTATGTCATTCCCGCTCGTAGTTATGCCCTTCCCGCTCTTGGTTATATCATCCCCGTTCTTAGTTATGTCACTCCAACTTTTGTTTATGTCATTCCCGCTCGTAGTTATGCCCTTCCCGCTCTTGGTTATATCATCCCCGTTCTTAGTTATGTCACTCCAGCTTTTGTTTATGTCATTCCCGCGAAAGCGGGAATCCAGCCACGTATTAAGTAAATACTGGACCCCTGCTTCCGGGCTTGTTGAAAACGTTATCTCGTGGGTGTCATGCTTTGACTCCGCTCAGCATGACTTGTTGAATGACAACAACCTTCAAATCACCCTGAACGGAGTCAAAGTATGACTTCCAGAATTTCTTATAACCAAAGATTGGACTAACATAATGCCCGTGATAAATACCAATAGAAAAAACATCTACATTATCATATTGACAATGTTTTCTCTTCTTTGGGCGATACCCCTGTCAGCACAACCGTATCATGACCGCAAAAGCGATCCCCTGCATGAGAAAGTGTATATCCCTCGTGTTACCTGTACCATTGATGCTCACGTACAACCGCAATCCTCCAGGGTATCTGTCCGGATGGAAATCTTATACAAGAACCGTGAGAAAACTCCCACCTCGAGAATTCTCTTTTACTTGCCGGTTGATACGAACAACAACAGCATGATACGCATTGATTCCATTCTCTATCGTGGAGCGCCTGTTCCCAGGTCACAATGGCTGTTGCATAACGGGTTGCTGACGGTTACGCTGCCGGGAGAAATTCATACTGATGAAAAAGCTTTCTTTTTGATGTCATTTACATGTTCCCTGCAAACCGAAATTGATAACAACGGTGACACTACTATTCTGTTACTGGATTGGTTTCCACGGGTGGCGGTCTATCGGCATGGGAAATGGCATACCGGGCAGGATGGCAACCGGTATCCTCATGAGTTTGCCGAGTATCATGTGGGTATCAGGCTGGATACTTCGTATGACCTTGCCTACGAAGGATTACTGGTAAATGAAAGGGAGCATCTTGGATTGTTACCACGTGTGAGGGATGGAGTCGTACTTGAAGATATTGCTTCGCATGGGATTATTCCCAACGGCAAGCCATTCTACCCTATTTTTCCTTCCGGAGAAAAGCAGTACTTTATTCGAGTAAACAATACTACCGATTTCAAAGCTGTTATTCGGCATAGGTGGATACAGGACCGGGTTAAAGTGGACAACGTCACCATTACCGCCTATTATCCGCAGGCAATCAGCAGCAAATGGGCGAAATCAGTGGTAACAATAACAAGAGATATGCTTTCACAATATGTCGAATTTTGGGGTGCATTCCCGTATCACATGTTGTCAGTCGTGTCGGTGTCATCGGTAAACGTGCCCTATGGTGAACCGTTTATTGCTGTTTCTCCTGATAATACCGATACAAAAACAATAGCAGTTGAAATCGCTATGGGGATAGCCCGATGCTGGCTGCCGGGAATTTTATCAGATAAAGAAGGAGAGAGCCGAACTATTGCCGATGGGATAGCTTCTTACATGGCAGCAATAGTATTGCATGGAGTCTATGGTGAGCATGGTTACCGAATGATGCAAACGGATTATACCTATCGGGATAATAAGACATCGTGGAACGTAGCGACCTGGCTTTACCTGAGGCACTATATGAATGGTGATGCTTTTCAAAAGGATATGCGTTCGTTGCTTGTTGAAAATCGGTATCGTGTTATTACTTCTGATAATTTTTATAATATATTTGATGATTCTGTTCGTTCACCTATTCGGTTGACTGATGTTCCTCGTATTCTTGATTCAATGGATATACAGGTCGTTGGTTATGATATTTTACCGGCTAACAATGGGTATCTATTGACCTGTGATATCAAGATGCAATCAGCTTATCCGTTCCCGATAGAAGTTGCTGTGATACATGGGAATGACACCTTATGGGATACGCTCATGTTTTCCGGGGATAGTAATTCCCGGTCCCAGTGGTATAAGAGATATGAAAAAGAACTGAGAAGTTATCCTGATAAGGTCATGCTTGATCCCCGTTACCTGTTACCAGATATTAATCGCTCTAACAACGATATGTCCATACGTCGGAAACATTATTGGCGTCGTTCAACACCGACACCTTTTCCCGGCTTTACAATAGGAAGGGGCAAGGAAGATGAATAATATATTGAGACATATTCTTCGACAAGTTATGTGGTGCTGGATTATTGTTTTTGTTATTGCAGGCGTATCGTATGCCGACAATAAACTCTCTGATAAATTGCAGGAAGTATTCGCCACAGGTTCAGCGGGTATGTTCCCCGTATGGGTGTATGTGACTGATGATGCCATTGCTGCTCAACCGGTTGTTTTAAGTGAACGTGCTCTCCAGCGACGACGCAGGGTGAACCCGCAAACGAATCTTATTGACAGGTATGATTATTCTGTTTCTGAACATGTTATCGACTCCATTCGTTCTTTTGGCGTGCAGATTCGTGGTGTTTCCCGCTGGCTGAAAGCGGTTGCTGTCGTGGCAAGTAGTAACCAGGTTCTGGATTTGAAGAATCTTTCATTTGTAAAGCGGTTGGATGTAATCCGCACCTTTACAACTTCTTTGCCTCCGATAGAAACTTTCAAATATCAACAACAACCAAAAGCGGTACAAACCCGTTATGATTACGGTAGTTCGTTGCTGCAAAATGAATTTACCGGAGCAGTGCGTTTGCATAATGCCGGTTTTTCCGGGCGAGGAACCCGCATTGCTGTTTTTGATACCGGTTTTAAGACTGACCATGCCGCCTTTGATTCCACCACAATTATTGCCACCTGGGATTTTATCAACAATGATTCGATCGTCGATAATCCCGAATGCCCCGAGCAGTCCTCCAACAGCCAGACATATCATGGGACAATGGTTTTTAGCGTGTTGGCAGGATACCTTCCGGGAGAGTTGATAGGTTCTGCTCCGGGGGCGGAATATCTACTTGCCAAAACAGAAATAACCTGCGATGGAACGGAAATCAAACGGGAAGAGGACAACTGGATTCTTGCGGCAGAATGGGCAGATTCCGCCGGGGCTGATATTATCAGCTCCTCGCTGGGATATACCCTGTTTACCGATAGTGGAAGTTATCAATTTAGTGATCTTGATGGCGATACTCCACTGATAACCGCTGCTGCCGATATTGCCGCATCGAAAAATATCCTCGTAATCAATGCTGTGGGAAATTTACGCCAAACTTCCTGGGGACATATCGTCACCCCTGCTGATGGTGATTCGGTAATAGCGGTGGGGGCATTGTTTGCCGACTCGCAGCTTGTTCCGTTTTCATCACCGGGTCCGACTGCTGACGGACGCATTAAGCCGGATATTGCCTCGTTGGGGGTAGGAGTCATCGCTGCCACGGCGGAAAACGGGCTGGCTGCTGTTTCCGGGACATCATTTGCCACCCCCCTTGTAGCCGGGTGTGCTGCTTTGGCGCTGGAACATGATATGACCCTTACCGCAGAGGAACTTCGAACATTAATAAAGCATTCGGGGAATATGGCTGATAATCCGAATAATGATTTCGGGTACGGGGTATTTGATGCCGTTCGGACGGCTGATATTATTCATCTTAATATGCCGGATACGGTTACCGCTCGTGTAAACAGGCTGCGGATTGTTGATATTACTACCGGCGGAAGAAGCTCCGTTACGCCGGTGCTGTCTGCTTTTCATCTCTCTGCCGGCATGTATTTCGAGGACATCGGGGATGGGACTGGAAGATTGGAAATAATGACGACACGAGCCGATACGACCGCCTTACAGGTAGGGGTTGTAGCTGATGTCGGGTATTTCGCTGATACGGCATACCTTGTTGTTATTCCCCTGCCTGAAACCGCCCCTTTGGTATCAATCGGACCCAACCCGTTTGCGGGAACGCTCAATATCATTATCTCTCCCGATGCCGGTAGGAACTTCCATATTGCTATTTTCAATATTGCCGGGGAAAAAGTATGGGAACGGGTCAATGAAAGTTTCGTAACGTCCGATATAATAGTAAGATGGGACGGACACAACAGCCGTGGTGAGCAAGTTGCCGCCGGGGTGTATATTGTCCGTATCCAAACAGATAACGTTACCGAGGAAGTGAAAGTACTGAAAACAGGCTGATGGTATGCGATATGACTGACAACACGTGGAAAACATCGGATGCTATCACGCGCTGTGCAGTCTGCAAAATTGATTTAAAAGGGCGGTTTGTCTATCTTGATTCTGTCTTTGAAAAGCTCATCGGACAAAAACGAGAAAACCTGTTCGGGAAATCAATCCTTGATTTTCTTGACCTGCCATCGCAGGATATTATCCGTGAATTGACTGCCAAACGGAATCATTACGAATCTTTTTTCGATGCCGCCAAAATAACCCTGGTAAGTCCCTCTAAGCGTGAAATACCTGTTTCAGCTATTGTCTCTCTCAACTTTATTGCTGGTAACCCGGTAAACTTCATTATAATTATGACTCCTGATCGGGCAGTTGTGACAGCTTCCGAATCCGCACAGCATGCCATTGCCTTTCAGGCGTTTTTGGAAACGGTGTTGGAGACTGACGGCATTTCTGACTGGCGCGAATTTACCCGTTATCTTCGGTTATTTGCCGGAGCTAAACAGGCTGGTGTGTATATTGTACGCGGGAAATCGCTGGAACCGCTTAGTGTCGATTGTGAAGAAGCAGAAACAGCGTTCACCTTCAATGCCCTTCCGGAACTGACAGGGGTGCATCGGCATATTGCTGTCAATAGAGGAATATACGATTTCACCAGCCAGGAACAGTATGCCTGGGCGATTGAACAGTTCAGAACAGCTCCCGATGAATATATTGTCTGTATGGAAATCGGCGGAGATACACCTTATCTCATCCGGTTGATATATGATGAGAAAACAGATCTTGATGTTGTCAGGGAATACTTGAAACGTGTTACCTTGACCCTCAAACTGGTCGGACGCCTTCCGGGAGTACAGGCTGTTTCCAATGATGATGCTACGGAAGTTATCAATGTGCAGTTCGTAATTGGATTGCTCGACAGTCTCCAATGTGGAGCCGCTCTTTCTGATTATGATGGGAGCATAGTCGGGTATAACCCTACGTTTGTCGATATGATCCAGTGTGAAGAAATATCGGATAATATCCACACCCTTGCAGAACAGATTTGCCAACAACAGGATGAAACTATAAAAGAGTCGTTTCTTCGCTGTTTTCAGGAGTCGGACATCTCCACGGAGCAGTGTCGCTTCGAATTGCAGTTGCCCTCGGGTATTAAGGCAACATTGGCAATAGTCCGTCTTGCCGACTC
>JAJRZL010000300.1 GCA_024275255.1 Candidatus Zixiibacteriota bacterium
CAGGTGATTGAATAATATCCCGCTGCCTGTTCTTTATCAATAAGTGAGACGACATGCTGTCCAAGGATATTGTAAATCTCAATGGTCACATGTGAACGACGAGGTACACTATATTCTTTGGTTGTTACCGGGTTGAACGGGTTAGGATAGTTCTGTGATAAACTGAAAGCAGGCGGCAGAATCGGTATCGACTCGTCATCAACGGCAGTTTCAAATAAAGATGACTGCCAAAAACCAAAATGTATCTGGTAGTTACTTGATTGAGAAGAACCTGTCACTGATTGATTACAGGAAAGACCTATCCGATAACTCATGGAGGACTGCTGAACCAATCCACCCCCGTTGACAGTAATCCAGCTTACCTGGTACTGACTGGTGGCAGCGCTAATTACTTTGACACTACAAAATACAAATACAGGTATCGTTATCAATATACTAAGCAATTTTGCAACACTATTCCTTTTCATTTTTGTACTCGTATATTTATTACATAATTATCATTGCGTATTTACTTCATAAAGATATATAACGAGTTTTCCCGACATACTGCTTGCTATTGCCACACAAGGTTTTGAGATTGGGGTTACAATTGTTGTATAATTGAGATAGTAATAGCTTTCGCCGGAAATGGTTATTTCATATCGTTTGTAAGCAGCATTCCAGGTTGACGTGACATTAGAAGTGGCATTAAGCACAGAACCATCAGTATTGATATCCCCGTAGGCAATGACACCTCCTGCCGGGAGTTTATATGTCACGAAACCGAATGCCGCTTGGGTAAGAGGATGGGTAGCGGCTGTTGTTTGAACTGTTCCATCCGGGAATTTTACCCCGCCATTATTAGACTGCAGCATACCCTCAGTTACGATATTACCGCTGTTATCAATAATTACTTTCTGATTCGGACCGGGTGTGGTATAGAGCTCTAATAAATTACCGGTGTTTGCATACCCGGTGATTGCCGGTCCGGTACTCTGGTTTTGTCCTTTGATACCGGGTCCTTCTCCATCATTTCGACCAATAATAGTGGCGCTGAGATTATTACTAATCGCCAGAATTGAATGCCAGTTATTACTTTCGGCATATAATCCGGGCCCACCACTGGAATTGATAGCACTTACTCCTGCAGTATAAGTCGATGTACCCGTACTAACCGAACTCACCCCAACAATAGCTCCGGCACTGGTATCGCCAACAACATGAAATTTTGCCTCGGGGACAATAGTACCAATACCGACACTGTCGCTGATTGTTTGCAGGCTGACAATATTCCCGTTTTTTACCCAGATTGTGCTATCGGTGACATTGGCAACCCGGAACGCATACGGCGATGTGGTCAAGCGTTGGCGCGGGGTCATTTCCGGGTCAGATTCCACCTGGAGCCCGAGCCACAAACTGCTGTCGGTAAACAAGGAATCTGGGATGGGATTGGTTTCGCCAAGAACCGCATTGAATAACCCTCCTGAGGTAGTAAGAGTAATTGACTCCGACCATAGCGCGGTTCCACCCGATGACACATTATAAATTGAAAATGTCACCATGTAGCTCCCATCAGCAACGGCATCACCGTTGGAATCGGTGAGTTTTCCCTGAACATTCATAAGGTGAGGTACTGTTTGAGCAGGAAGAAGACTTATCGAAAAAAGGCATAACAGCACCCCAACCAGCAGGTTAGTAAATACCCTTCTCATAGCAACCCTCTTATATAGTCCTTATAATAGGTTTATATTTCCACTATAGATAAAATATATAATATACAGATAAATTTGCAAAGAGTAATTTAGAGGTATGAATATCAGAAGAATAAATTGCAGGAAAAAACCAGACAGTATGTATTGATGACTGAAGTACTTGCTACAGACGTCAAACTCTAACAAAACACACCCCCCAATAATCTGCATGTGCTAACTGGATGATGGATGCCGTTTCGTTTTCCCAGGGCGGTCAGGAACAGCTTCAGGACCTGCTCGAAGGTGTGCCCACGATGCTTCGCTGCAAAGGTAAAAAATTCCCGCACCCACCGCACCTGGCTTGATGCTCATCAATTGATATTTCCTTGACAACTGTTGGTGGGGGCAGTTAAAATGATGATGAGTAGTTCCGCCGATTGATGAGCCAACCATGGACAAACGGAGATTGGGTAGAA
>JAJRZL010000301.1 GCA_024275255.1 Candidatus Zixiibacteriota bacterium
ATCTATGGCAGATTGCTCAGCATGTTGTTGAGTTGAAATCATCCATTATCCGTGACATTCTCAAAATATCTTCGCAACCGGGGGTTATTTCATTTGCCGGAGGATTACCGGCTCCGGAATTATTTCCCCAGGAAGATATCAAATTAGCTATGGAGCAAGCTCTAAGCAAATATGGCTCAGATTGTTTGCAGTATTCCATATCGCGGGGAATAGTACCGCTTCGTGAGCTTTTGGCAGCGCGGGCAACGGAACGGGGTACGAAAAGCTCAATTGAAAATATCCAGATTACTGCGGGCGGTCAACAGGGATTGGAACTGGTTGCACGGGCATTTATTGAACCGGGAGATTATATCCTGACAGAATTACCGACCTATGTCGGCGCTATCCAGGCGTTCGATTATTACCAGGCACGGTATGTTACGGTGGAAATGGACGACGAGGGAATGCTAATTGAGCAGGTTGAGGAAAAAATCGATAAGTATAAACCAAAACTTATCTACACCATTTCCAATTTTCAGAACCCATCGGGCATCACCATGTCACAGGAACGTCGCATACAGCTTGTTGACCTCGCTGCCAGCAAGAATATCCCAATTATTGATGACAACCCGTACAGCGATATCCGTTTTGCCGGAGAACGGGTACCTACTCTCAAGTCATACGGCAGTGATGAAGTTGTTGCTTTACGCACATTCTCCAAAATTCTTGCTCCGGGACTGCGTATCGGCTGGATGAATGGTCCGGTTGACATCATGCACCATTTCGAGAAAGTTAAGCAGTGTACAGACCTGCATACGAACACATTATGCCAGTATATCATCTACGAGTATGTAGCGGCTGGTAAACTGGAACCGCATATTGAAAAACTGAAAAAAGACTACAAAGCAAAACGTGATGTTATGCTCAAAACAATGCGTGAGACATTCCCGGACGGGATAACATGGACAGAACCGCAGGGCGGGTTATTCCTGTGGGTAACATTACCGGAACACATGTCGGCAAAAGAACTGCTGCCGAAAGCGGTAGAGAACAAGGTTGCCTATGTCTATGGTGAACCGTTTTATCCGAACGGTGGGGGAGAGAATACTCTCCGGTTGAACTATTCCAACGCCACCCATGAGGGAATTGTCGAAGGTATCAGTCGTTTGGCAAAACTGTTCAAGGAAAATATGTAAGATACATTCGCAGTATAGATTTTTTTTGGAGCAGAATCAGGAATGGTTCTGCTCCTGTATTATTAATAAGTCAACTATTCAGAAATGCTGTTACAGCTTTTTTGTTGCGATTACCAGATGAATCATGTAATAAAAGGCTATGAACATAGTTTTCGCAAAATACCATGCCCTGCAAAATGATTTTATTGTCATTGATACAACAGAGCAGAGAATTGCAAAAGGGCAACTGAGCACGTTAACGTTAGCAATCTGTAACCGGCATACCGGGGTAGGCGCCGATGGTGTGTTATTCCTTGAAAAAAGTAAACAAGCCGATAATAAAGTTGATGTGTACAATGCCGACGGAAGTTGGGCGGAAAAATCCGGCAATGGATTGCGCATAGCGGCTGTACATAAATATCTCCAAAATAAAAAACGTAAACGATACAATTTTGAAATTGCCGATGCCATTGACGAGGCTGTTATCAAGAGTGCAAAGCAAAACAAATACATTGTAAGTGTCCTCTTGGGTGAACCGGTTTTTGAAACAGCGTTCATTCCGGTGAAGACAGAACAGAAATACATGATACAGTCACCACTGAAAATAGGCAGGCGTAATTTTCCCGTCACTTGTCTTGCTGTCGGTAATCCACATACTGTTTTATTCGTCGATAATTTTGATTTTGAATGGCAAGCACTTGGTGATGAAATTGAACATCACCATTCATTCCCGGAACGAACCAACGTGGAGTTTGTGAAGATTGTCAATCGGAATAAAATCAAGGTTGCCGAGTGGGAACGCGGAGCAGGAGCAACCGGGTCATCGGGGACGGGAGCGGCGGCGGCGGTTTGCGCTGCTGTTTTCCTCGGACGGGTAAATCGTGAATGTGAGGTTGTGTTTGAAACCGGTTCGCTGTTTGTGTCCTGGTCTGAAAAAACCAATAACATAACGTTGACCGGTCCTGTTACCCGAATATGCAACGGAGTATTTAATTTCCAATGATTTCCTTTAACGAGGCTAAAAAACTTCACACTCGAGGGAATGTCGTTCCTGTTTTTGTTCGTATTCCTGCTGACTTGGATACCCCGGTCGGTGTGTTTAGTAAGCTTGCCCTGAAAAAGAAAAACTCGTTCTTGCTGGAATCCATTGAGGGTGGGGAAAAACTGGCTCGTTATTCATTTATCGGGTTCGATCCTTTTCTTCTTATCGAGGGAGAAACAGAACGGGTCACTGTTATCAACGGGAGAAAACGCCGGGTATTCGAGGTCAACCCGATTGAATTTATCGAAGAGCTGTTCCGATGTTACAAACCAGTTAAAGTACCGGGCTTACCACGATTTACCGGAGGCGCCGTCGGGTATTTTTCGTATGATACCATTCGCTGGATAGAACGTATTCCTGATAAGAACACTGATACCATCGGACTGCCCATGATGCGGTTTGGTTTATATCGGCATCTGGTAGTGTTTGACCATCTGAAACAGGAGATACTGATTATAGCCAACATTCTGCATGAGCAGGGTGAAAAAGGGTTCAGAAAAAAATATGACTACGCCGTACAATCGCTGGAACAGATTACAAAGCGTATTCAGACCGGCAGAGTAAGGGTCCCTGAAGATGTTGTTACCCGCATACACCCTCATGCCGGTTACTCGAAAGCTGAGTTTGAAAAGATGGTGCGTCGGGCAAAGCATTATATCAAGGAGGGGGATATATTTCAGGTTGTATTATCTCAGCGGTGGGAGGTGAAATCACCTGTTGCCCCGCTTTCTGTATATCGGCGGCTCCGACGATTGAACCCCTCTCCATATATGTTTTTACTAAATTTCAGCGGTAATGCCGTTATCGGTTCCTCACCTGGAATGCTGGTGCGGGTAGAAGACAGGACAATTGAGACAAGACCCATTGCGGGGACCCGTCCGCGTGGCCGCACCGATGCCGAAGACGAAAAACTGATTTCCGATCTAACGGCTGATACGAAAGAGCTTGCCGAACATACCATGCTTTTGGACCTCGGACGAAATGATATCGGCAGGGTGAGTGAGCCGGGTACTGTCCTCGTCACCGATAAGATGGTGATTGAAAAATATTCGCATGTCATTCATATTGTCAGCTCGGTAAAGGGACAACTCAGCAGGCAAGTGACACCTCTGGAAGGGATGTTCTCCTGTTTTCCTGCCGGGACTGTTTCCGGCGCTCCCAAAATACGGGCAATGCAAATTATTGATGAACTCGAAAAAGTACGACGCGGTATTTATGCCGGAGCCATTGCCTATCTTGACTTTTGGGGAAACCTCGATTCCTGCATTGCTATTCGTACCATTGTCAAGTCCGGTGATACCTACTATATTCAAGCTGGCGCCGGTATTGTCGCCGATTCCAAGCCGTCACGCGAATACCGGGAAACACAGCATAAAGCGCAAGTGTTGTTTGAAGCAATAAAAGGTAAATAAGCAACAATGCTCCTGTTACTTGATAATTACGATTCTTTTACCTACAACCTGTATCAATATCTTGCCGAATTAGGCAGTGATGTCGTTGTATTCCGTAACGATGAGATTACCGTTGATGAAATACAGAGGATGAATCTGGAGGGTATCGTATTATCTCCGGGTCCGGGTCGTCCGGATAATGCCGGGATTATGGATGTATTGATTAAAGAAATATCCGGGAAAGTGCCTATTCTCGGCGTATGTCTTGGTCATCAGGCAATCGCCCAGACTTTCGGAGCCGAAATCGGGTATGCGCCTGTTTTGATGCACGGGAAAACCTCGACTATTACCCATGACAACTCGGTAGTATTTCAAGGGATACCTTCTCCGTTTGTTGCTACCCGCTACCATTCGCTTGTTGTAAAACCCGAGTCGCTACCCTCTCAATTCAAGGTAACTGCCAGAACTTCCGACAAGGTCATTATGGCTATCCAGCATCGGAAATTACCGTTGTACGGATTGCAGTTCCATCCTGAGTCGATTATGACTCCTGATGGGAAAATGATGTTGCAAAACTTTTTGAATACATTGTAAACATGATACAAGACTGTCTGAAACAAATCCTGACCGGCTCTGATCTAAGCACCGAACAGGCAATCGGGGTTATGGATAGTATTATGAATGGCAATGCTACCCCGGCGCAAATCGCAGGACTAATCATTGCTTTGAAACAAAAAGGGGAGACGGTCGAGGAAGTTGCCGGTTTTGTCCAGTCGATGCGTAGCCACTCGGTGAAAATCGAGCTTGGAGATACTCAGGCAGTGGATCTTGTCGGTACGGGAGGTGATGGAGCCCATACTTTTAATGTCTCTACGGCATCGGCGCTTGTCACTGCTGCTGCAGGTATTCCTGTTGCCAAACATGGCAACCGTTCTGTCAGTTCCCGTTGTGGTTCGGCGGATTTACTGGAAGCGCTGGGGGGGAATATTGATCCGGGTCCTGATGTCGTGAAAAGCAATATCCTTGAAGTGGGGTTTGGGTTTATGTTTGCTCCCCGTTTTCACCCGGCAATGAAACATGCCGCCGAGCCTCGCCGTGAGCTTGGAGTGCGGACAGTATTCAATATCCTTGGTCCTATGACCAATCCGGCGTCGGTACGATACCAGGTGACCGGTGTGTACGATGCCGGCCTTATGTCTCTTGTTGCCGATGTGCTGACACGAACCGGTTCTTTCCATGTTATCGTTGCGCACTCAGATGATGGTTTGGATGAGTTCTCGGTATCGGCTCCAACACATTACATAGAAATAAAAAACGGTCAAAGAAACGAAGGAGTTATCAACCCGGTTGCTTTTGGCCTGCAGCTCTATCCTCAGGGGGCACTTCGTGGGGGGGATGCCGAACAAAATGCTGAAATCCTTCGGCAGATTTTTGCCGGTGATACATCCGCCTACCGTGATGCTGTTGTTCTCAATGCGGGCATACTGATATACGTTGCTGGTAAAGCAAATGATATTTCTGATGGCATACAACAGGCGGCAGCAGCTATTGACACAGGAAAAGCGAAACAATTACTGGCAAATTGGCGGGAAGCTTCGTATTCTTAATATATGCAATTAGACCATGAGCACTCATGGCAGGGCAGTACATCTCCATCCGGCTTCAATAAAGTAGTCGGTGGAGTCCGTAATTATATCAATGAAATAAAGCTGTTTTCCCGAAATGCCCGTTTGTACTTGCTGGGTTCATTTTTAATGGGGCTGAATTTCCAGGTCTTTTTATTACTTCTCAATCTGTATTTGAAAGAACTGGGATTTGTGGAAGGCGATATCGGTCTGATTGCTTCCTCACGAGCTGTGGGAATGACTATAATAGCTATTCCGGCAGCTATTCTGCTCAGCAGGGTTCGTCTCAAACCACTTCTCATGGCAACGGTTGTCTTATTTGCTTTTTTCAGCTATAATATCGTTTCTTCTCAAACTCTTATTCTCATGATTTGCTGGTCAATTCTAAGTGGGATGTCATTCGCTTTTTATCGGGTGGCATCAGCTCCGTTTTACATGCGCAATTCCACCAAAACGGAACGGACACACCTGTTTTCATTCTCCTTTGGTATGATGATTCTTGCCGGAATGGTAGGATCTATAACTTCCGGGAAACTGGCAGTACTGCTTGGAGAATATACCGGCGATATTATTACCGGTTACCAATATACCCTGTATATCGGTATTGCATTGAGTTTGCTGGCATTGATTCCGTTCGGAATGATTCACTCTACGAAACCTTCAAAGGAAGAAAAACAGATTCGAATTTCAAAAGAACAATTCAAAAAGCGGGGGATATTCTACCTCAAGATAACATCTGCAAATTTCCTTATCGGAATGGGAGCCGGGCTGGTTATTCCATTTCTGAACCTGTATTTTCGGGATCGGTTTCATCTTAAACCCGATACCATCGGCTTGTATTATTTTCTTGTCCAGTTTGCCATGCTGGCAGGATCGCTGGCGGGTCCGTTGCTGGTCAAACGATTCGGCCTGGTCCGCACAATAGTCTCTACTCAACTGGCATCAATTCCGTTTATGCTGACCTTGTCATACAGCTATATTCTTCCTCTGGCAGCAATTGCCTTTATTGTTCGTGGGGGACTTATGAATCTGGGGGTGCCGATAGTTACTAACCTTGGTATGGAATTGTCCGACAAAAAAGAACAGGGACTGGTTAATTCCCTGTTGATGGTTGCCTGGACTTCGTCGTGGATGGTATCCTCGGCTATTGGCGGTCACCTGATTGAGCAATATGGATATACGTTTACCATGAATATCACAATTTTCTTGTATTTGCTGTCATCACTTATATTTTATTATTCATTCAGGAATGTTGAATCGCGAAGTACGCAGCATTCCGGTTGGGCACTAATTAAGGAAACATCCGCATGAGGGATATTCTGCAGAAAATAGCTATTGATAAACGACTCGAAATTGAACTGCTGAAAGCCGAGCTTCCCCAGGAAAAACTCGAACGGATGGTAACACCGCTTACCGGGCAACCGTTTCATAAGGCACTCACAACAGGTAACGATGTGCATATCATTGCCGAGTTAAAGCGCGGGTCACCGTCAAAGGGAATTATTGCTCCTGATTTCAACCCGGTCGTACTGGCACAGAACTACCGCGATGGTGGAGCTTCTGCTTTATCGGTGCTCACCGAGCAAAAGTATTTTTTCGGGCGTCCTGAATATATCAAGTTGGTAAAAGATGTTACCCATCTGCCCGTTTTGTGTAAAGATTTCATTATTGATAAGTACCAGATTTATCATGCCCGGTATATGCAGGCTGATGCCATATTACTTATTGTCCGTTTGTTGCCGCCTGACACTATAAAAAAGTTTATTGATATCGCCACGAGTATCGGGATGTCCTGTTTGGTAGAAACACATAATGCTGATGAGGTGACAACCGCTGTTGATTGCGGAGCAGAGATTATCGGCGTAAATAACCGTGACTTGAATGATTTCAGCGTGTCACTTGAAACATGCGAAAAGCTTTCGCTGTTGATACCTGACACCATTGTCAAAGTAGCCGAGTCCGGTATTTTTTCTCATGAAGATATTACTCGTTTACAGCAATCCGGGTATAACTGTTTTCTTATCGGTGAAGCCTTGATGACTGCTGAAAAACCGGTAGCGTTATTACAATCTCTGCGGGGAATACTATGACGTTCAAAGTAAAAGTTTGTGGTATCACCCGACCTGTTGATGCGTCCCGGGCAGTTCGATTAGGAGCGGACCTGATAGGGATGATTTTCTATCGGTACTCACCTCGATATATAAACAAACGAACGGCTTTCAAAATTATAGATAGTATTCCACCGACAATTGACAGAGTAGGAGTATTTGTCGATACCACCACAACTCAAATATTGAAACTTGCCCGCAGTTTACAACTTGATTTTATTCAACTGCATGGTGAATATGGTCCCGGTGATATTCGTGTAATCCAAAAAGAAGGATTTAAGGTGATTCGGGCATTTCATGTTATGGAGCCCAATGATTATAATAAAATAATGAAAACAAAAGCTGATTTGGTATTATTAGATAACAGAGAAAAAAATAATCCCGGCGGAACCGGCAAACCGTTTGACTGGCAGATGAAACCGAAACACCGTTTGAACAATCTTATCCTTGCGGGTGGTATCTCTGCTGAAAATGTAGAAGAAGGGATACGGAAATTCAGACCAATTGTGATTGATGTCAATTCCGGGGTGGAGTCCTCACCGGGGATTAAGTCCCCTGCAAAATTACGTCGTTTTTTTGAGGTTTGTAACAGGCTCAGGTATGGCTCGTAAATTTACAACATTGCCGAATAGCCAAGGACGATTTGGACCGTATGGGGGAAGATATGTACCCGAGACGGTTGTCTATGCCCTTACCGACTTGGAAGAACAGTACCACAAGATAAAAAAAAGCTCAACGTTTAAGAAAGAATTACAATCATACTGGTCCGATTATGTCGGTCGTCCGACACCGTTATACTATGCCGAACGATTGACGGAATATCTGAACGGTCCACGGATCTATTTCAAACGGGAAGATTTGAACCACACCGGGGCACACAAAATAAACAACACCGTCGGACAGATTCTCCTTGCCCGGTATATGGGGAAAAAACGTATTATTGCCGAAACCGGCGCCGGTCAACATGGTCTGGCAACAGCAACTGTTTGTGCCCGGTTTGGGTTTGAATGTATTATTTACATGGGGGCTGAGGATATCCGACGACAGGCTCCCAATGTGGAAAAAATGAAGCTGTTGGGGGCAAAAGTTGTGCCGGTGACAAGTGGTTCTCAAACTCTTAAAGATGCCACCAGCGAGGCGTTGCGCGACTGGGTTACAAATGTACGAACTACTTTTTATATCATCGGTTCCGTGGTCGGACCGCATCCTTACCCGATGATTGTTCGGGATTTCCAGTCTGTAATCGGCAAAGAGACAAAACGGCAGTGCCTGAAAAGCTTTGGGAAACTCCCTCATACTATCATCGCTTGTGTCGGGGGCGGGTCGAATGCTATTGGTATGTTCAGTGCGTTTCTCAACGAAAAGAACGTCCGTTTAATTGGTGTTGAAGCTGCAGGGTATGGCTTGCAATCCGGCAAACATGCCGCAACTCTCAAAAAGGGCAAGCCAGGGGTGCTGCATGGTTCTTACAGTTACCTGCTCTTTGATGCCGACGGACAAATCATTCTGCCCCATTCTATATCAGCCGGGCTTGATTACCCGGGGGTTGGTCCCGAACATTCCTACCTGAAAGACACCCGTCGAGTACTATATGAATCTGTAACCGATAAACAGGCAACCGATGCCTTCAAACTTGTGTCCCGTTTGGAAGGCATTATTCCTGCTCTGGAAACATCACATGCTCTGGCATACTTGATGAAAGCCCGCAAACAGTTTACCAGGCGACAGCATGTAGTGGTTTGTATTTCAGGTCGTGGTGATAAAGATATGGGAATTATTAAACTTTAACTACGTATCAAACATGAACCGAATTACTGAAATACTCGCCAACCCCAGTCGCCGCAAACTTCTTGTCCCGTTTTTTACGGCGGGGTATCCGGATTTGAAAACGACTCTGGAACTGGTTATCACATCGGCAGACAGTGGCGCGGATATCGTAGAAATCGGGATGCCTTTCTCCGATCCGCTGGCTGATGGACCGCAAATTCAATACAGCTCGCATCTCGCTCTTCAAAACGGAATAACATTGAGAACAATTGTCGATAGTGTCTATACTCTTCGAAAGCAGGTTTCCATTCCGATTGTTTTGATGGGATACTTCAACCCGTTGATTGCCTTTGGAGAGAAACGTTTTATACGTGAAGCTGCTCATGCTGGAGTAGATGGACTCATTATCCCCGATCTGCCAATTGACGAAGCGATGGCATATAGTAAGTATATGAAAAATAATAGGTTGTCTTCTATTTTCCTTGTTGCCCCGACGTCAACTGACAGCCGTATTCGACAAATAGATAACATGTCAACCGACATGGTTTATGCCGTAACGGTTACCGGGGTAACAGGAACTGGGAAGAAATTCGGGCAGTCAACCGACCGCTATCTCAAGCACTTAACCAAAATATTGACCAAGCCGTTTGTAGCCGGTTTTGGGGTTTCCTCACCGGAATCAGCCCAACGGTTGTGCCAATACAGTGATGGAGTGGTAATAGGCTCTGCCCTGGTGCAAATTATCCGTGCTGCCCGGACAAAAAGGGCTTCGGTAAGTAAAATTGGGCAATTTCTGAAAAATATCAGAAAATCAATATGATTTTATTCACTCCTTCAGTAAACTTTCCCGTAAAGATAGCATACTGAAAGTTGACAATGTCCATCAACTCCAATATGTTCCTGTGTTCAGTCCGGTTCCTGAGGAACTGATAATATAACAAAAGGTATTTTATGTTGTCAAAACCGGGTAATAAAAAAGATAAATTCAAAGAAGCGTTTGCCGATGCTGCCGCATCTTCTTTTCAAACGGTGTATCCTGATGTGTATGATAAAGTCGGTAACAATGAAGTTTTCAATCCCGAATTTATCTATGAGCATCTTGAAAAGCCCAAAGATCCGAAAATGGGACGTTTCGCTTTACCGGTATTTCGGTTCACCAAACTGTTAGCTGCGAAACCGCAGGATATTGCTCAAGCTGTTGCCGGGGCGATGACTATACCCGAACATGTCCCCATTACTGTTGAAGTTGCCGGTGGCTTTATCAATGCCAAAGTAGATTTCTCAGCTCTTGCCGAAGAATCACTGGTAAAGATATTGTCTTTACAAAAGGAGTACGGGACTGAGGATATCGGAGAAGGCAAAACTGTCATCGTGGAATATTCCTCGGTGAACATTGCCAAGCCGTTTGGTATTGCCCACCTCAGGACAACTATACTCGGTAATTCCCTCCGGTTGATACTGAAAAAACTGGGGTACAATGTTATTGGGATGAATTATCTCGGTGACTGGGGGACACAGTTTGGTAAAATGATTGTTGCCTACCGGAAGTGGGGAAACGATATCGACTTGTCGGATAATCCGATTGAGAAACTGCTGGAGTTGTATGTTCGTTTCCATGAAGAAGCCAGGACCAATCCTGAGCTTGACGACGAAGCCCGAAAAACATTCAAAGCTCTTGAAAGTGGCGACCCGGAAACTGTTGACCTGTGGAAACGTTTCAAGGATATGTCGTTGGCAGACTATCTGAAAGTGTACGAACAACTGGGAGTGGAGTTTGATGTTATTACCGGCGAGTCATTTCTCAATGACAAAATGGAATCGCTCATTGAACGACTTGAAAAAGCCGGGTTGACATCGGTTTCCAAGGGAGCATTGATTGTTGATTTACATGACCCGCAATTGCCGCCATGCCTGTTGAAAAAAGCCGACGGGGCAACACTGTACGCCACCCGCGATATTGTTGGGGCATTCTGGCGTTGGGAGGAGTATCATTTCGATGAAGCGCTCTATGTTGTTGCTAATTCCCAGTCTGACCATTTCAAACAGGTGTTCAAGGTCATTGCCATGCTGGAGGAAGCGGAACAAATCCCCGAACAGGAACGAATAGCAAACAGGTTGAAACATGTTGATTTCGGATGGGTGAAATTTGGTGATAAAACCATGTCCACTCGGAGCGGAAATATCATTTATCTTACTGATGTCATCAACAAAGCCGTAACCCTGGCTCGGAAAAAGATACGGGAGAAGAATCCTGGGTTGCAAACTATTGATAAGACAGCGGAAATGATTGGAATTGGGGCGGTCTTGTTTTCGCAGATGTCGGTCCGTCGTCTTAAAGATGTCAATTTCATCTGGGAAGATGTGCTCAATTTCGAAGGGGAAACCGGACCCTATTTGCAATACACCCATGCCCGGCTCTGTTCGTTACTGCGTAACTATGACGGTGAAATAACAAGCAATCCTGATGTGTCATTGCTTCATGGAGAAGAAGAAGAGCGCATTGTTGAACTTCTGGCAGATTTCCCCGGTGCAATACGAGATGCGGCACGAAATTATGATCCGTACTTTATTGCTATGCACCTGATTAAACTGGCTGGAGCGTTTAACAGGTTTTACCAGCGAAAAACACCTGAAGGACGAATTGACAAAATCATATCAGATGATGCACCTTTGACCCGGGCAAGAATTGCTTTAGTGAGAGCTGTTCAGGTAGTAATAAATGAAGGATTACGTTTACTGGGGATAAAAGCCCCGGAAGAAATGTAATGAGGGTATTATATCTTATGGTAATTAAGTATAGATTTCTGATGTCGTTGATTGGCACGCATACGACAGCAGTGAGGAGAAACGAATGCTGATCGTGATGGAAACGGCTGCTTCTCAGGAAGCAGTGAAAAAAGTTTGTGCTCTTATTGAAGAGATGGGGTTGACAGCGCATCCGATGCCGGGAGCGCAGCGAACTGCAATCGGGGTGACCGGTAACAAGTCACGGGTGGATGCCGACCGAATTATGACTCAACCCGGGGTAAAAGAAATCATTCATGTCACCAAACCGTATAAATTGGTAAGCCGCGAATTTTATCCCGAAGACACAGTTGTTCAAATTGGCGATGTAAAAGTCGGTGGTTCGGAGTTTACGATTATGGCGGGCCCCTGTTCGGTGGAAAGCAGGGAACAATGTCTTACAATTGCTGAAGCGGTTGCCAAGGCAGGCGCCAAAATCCTGCGGGGGGGAGCATATAAACCGAGAACCTCACCTTACACCTTTCAGGGACTAAAAGAAGAGGGCTTAAAAATCCTTGCCGAAGCACGGGATAAATTTGGCTTATTAGTCGTAACGGAAGCAATTGATACGGAAACGATTGACCTTGTTGCTCATTATGCGGATATCATCCAGATTGGCGCACGGAATATGCAAAACTACTCTCTGCTGCGAAAAGCCGGCAAAACACAAAAACCGGTTCTGCTCAAACGAGGTATGTCCGCCACATTGGAAGAGTTTCTCATGGCGGCAGAGTATATCATGGCGGAAGGGAACCGTAAAGTTATTCTCTGTGAACGTGGAGTGCGAACATTTGCCGACCATACCCGAAACACCCTCGACCTGTCAGCTATTCCGTATGTGAAACGTACCAGTCATCTGCCGATTATTGCGGACCCCAGTCACGGAACGGGTAGAAAAGATAAAGTGATACCCTTGTCACGAGCAGCCATGGCAGTCGGGGCGGACGGCCTTATTATTGAGGTACACCATGACCCGGCAAATGCCCTCTCTGATGGCCCTCAGGCGATAACCCCCGATATGTTTGAAAGTCTTGTTACACAGCTTCGCGAATTAGCTCCCGTGATGCATAAAAAATGCTGATGAAAAAAGAACTACATCCTGCAAAACATGTAGGGGGAACAATCAGTGTTCCGGGTGATAAATCGATTGCCCACCGGGCAGCGCTTTTTTCGCTGGTAGCGAAAGGTCCTGTTACTGTTAAAAATTTCCCCGGTAATGCCGACTGTCAACGCTCCCTGGAAGCAGTGCAAAAGTTTGGAGTACGTATCGAAAAATCAGGCAACACAATAGCCCTTACTCCTCCGGAATCTTTTACTTTCTCCTCTGATGATGAAACAATAGTTGATTGTGGCAATTCCGGTACAACCGCACGATTGCTGGCTGGTATCGCTGCCGGAATGCCGATTACTGTCACCCTGACAGGTGATGAATCGTTGCAATCCCGCCCGATGAAACGCATTATTGCTCCTCTTTCGGAAATGGGAGCGGAAATTACACACAATGATTTTCATCTTCCCCTTACTATCCGTGGCAGGAAGTTATTACCATTTGAATACCACCTTCCGGTAGCTTCAGCACAAGTCAAATCAGCCCTGCTGCTGGCCGGGTTGGCGTCTTCCTGTTCGGTTACTATCCGGGAAGATAAAACAACCCGCGACCATACTGAAATTATGATTGGAACTCTTGGAGAAGGTATTGAGCAGCGTATTATCAAACCGGTTGCTGTTGTTGACCCGAACGACCCTCGTAAAAAAAAGATGGAAATGCCGGAGCCGTTCAAAAAAGAAGTGACGCTCTCTTCCCGGGCGGTTATACATGGGGGAGAAGTCGACATTCCGGGGGATATTTCTACTGCTGCTTTTTTCCTGGCTGCTGCCGCTATTTCAGGAGGAACGGTCACTGTACAACATCTTGGAGTGAACCCTACCCGAACAGCATTTCTTGATTACCTCAAGTCCGTAGGCGCCACTGTTGCGATAAAGGACAAACAGGTTATTTCCGGCGAACCACGGGCAACTGTCAGTGTAACCGGGGGGAAGAGAAAACCCCGCCGTATTGCAGGAGAAACAACGGTCGGGTTGATTGATGAAATCCCGATTGTTGCCGTCATAGCTGCTTTCACTCCGGGGACCACAATCATTCGTGATGCCTCGGAACTGCGGGTAAAGGAATCCGACCGGCTTACCGCTATCGCTGAAAACCTGAAACGTATGGGAATAAAATGCGGACTGCTTGAGGATGGTTTGGCAATTGAGGGTGGAAATGAACTTCCCGGAGCAGATTTTATCAGTTTTGGAGATCATCGTATCGCGATGGCGTTTTCCATTGCATCGTTATTTCTGGTCGGTCCTTCGACTATCGATGATGATTCTGTGGTGGGGATATCCTGTCCGGAGTTCTATACGCTCCTTGACAGTATAACAAAATGAAACAGCATTACATATTTGGAGTTGTCGGGCAGCATATAGCCTATTCGAAATCGCCTGAGATTTTCAAGGCGATATTCAGCTTTGATAATACAGCCGGTGAGATGAACATATACAATATTGAACAGGGTGAGTTTGAAACAGTATTCCGCTCCCTTGTTACAACCAAAAATATAGATGGGTTATCAATTACCATCCCGTATAAAGAAGCTGTCATGCCGTATCTTGACAGTATTGACCCGGTAGCAAAAACTGTCGGAGCGGTCAATTCCGTTGCTGTTGCCGATGGTAAAACCATTGGGTACAATACTGATTGTTATGGCTTCTCAGTTCCGCTCCAGCCATACCGTGACAGACTTCAAGGCAGTTCCGCCCTTGTTATCGGATATGGCGGCGCAGCAAGAGCAGTTGTGTATAGTCTGGTTACCGATTTCAATGTTCGAACAATTCATGTAACCGGTCGCAACCGGAACAAACTGTTGCTGTTTCAGCGAACAATGCTTGATGTATTCCCTGATATGAACATGATGATTTCCGAATTGAGCACGTATAATCGGCAGCAGCAGAAAAAATATGCCATTGTAGTTAATTGTACCCCGCTGGGAGGGTGGAACTATCAGGAGCAGTCCGTGTTACCGGATGGGTTGCTCTGGCGTTCTGTTTCCATGTATTATGATTTGAATTATAATAACGACAATAAAAGTGTTGTCGAAGCAAAGCGAGCTGGTATTACGACTATTACCGGTATGCCGATGCTTGTTGCGCAGGCAGTTCGTTCGTATGAGCTTTGGACCGGGCGAAACGTTTCGGTTGCCGATGTGATGTCGTTGATTATTTCACAGGAATAACCCGACCGATTTTTGTTGTATGGCAAAAATGAGCAAAAGAAGAAAACATATATTCCTCATCGGCTTTTCCGGCTCCGGGAAATCAACGGTCGGTCCATTACTGGCGAAACGACTCCGTGTCACATTTATTGATACCGATGACCTGATTGAACAATGTTTCGGGAAAACAATTCCTGAAATATTCAGTCAGGAAAGCGAGGCAGCATTCAGACACGCTGAAGCGGAAACTGTGAAAGAGCTTTGTCTGGCTGATTACGATTTTGTTGCTGCTTTGGGAGGGGGAGCGTTTCAGGATAAAAATAATCGCACACAGCTTCAACATAACGGAATAATAATTTATCTGCAATGTGCAGTTTCGGAAATCTACCGCAGGTTGCAACTCACAGATTCACGCCCGCTTTTACAGGTCACTCCCCGAAAAAACGAATCAAAACGGCAGGCTGTTCTTCATAGAATTAAATCCTTGCTTCGCAAGCGTGTTACACAATATCGTACCGCAGATATTATCATCTCAACAACAAGGAGAACACCACAGGAAGTGGTGGAAATAGCGGCACATAAAATCAGGGAATTGTATGGCTAACATTTCAGTAAAGCTTGGTAATCGCTCATATTCGATAGGTATCGCTTCTCAAACCTGGGAAGGTAAACTTCCCCTGTTGCTGAACAAACATACCAATATTCACGGACGAACGTTTGTTTTTTATGATGCCCAGCTGTTTGCTCTGTATGGCTCTCGTTTTCGTACTGCCATGAAGCGCAACAGCTCAAAAACATTCGAGCTGACACTACCACCGGGAGACCGTTCCAAGTCATTTTCGCAACTCAGTCGTGTGTACTCGTTTTTACTGGAACATAAAGTGAGTCGCGCCGACCTGCTTCTTGCCTGTGGAGGAGGAGCTACCAGTGATTTGGTCGGGTTTGCTGCTGCCACTATTTTACGCGGTGTCCGCTGGGGAATTGTGTCAACTACATTACTGGGAATGGTCGATGCGGCGGTCGGTGGAAAAACCGGTATAAATCATCAGTTGGGAAAAAATCTTATCGGTGCGTTCTGGCAGCCGTCATTTGTACTGTGTGATACGGATTTTATCTATACGCTTCCGAAAAGACAAATAATAGCCGGATTGGGTGAAATTGTAAAATATGCCGGACTGGCTGATAATGCTATGCTTGACACACTGGAAAAATACCTTAGTACCGGTGACTTGCTTCACCAGCGCTATTTGGTAAAACTTATCCGTCTTTCCATACAATACAAAGCGGCTATCGTATCCCGTGATGAGTGCGACAGCGGAATACGAACTATCCTGAATCTTGGGCATACTTTTGGTCACGCTATTGAAAAATCTCTCGGTTATGGCCGGCTTTTGCATGG
>JAJRZL010000302.1 GCA_024275255.1 Candidatus Zixiibacteriota bacterium
GGTATTGGTTTCTCCGTAGTGGCATCAATAGGGAATAAGGCGGATATTTCATCGAATGACGTACTGGAATATCTGAAAAATGATCCGGAAACAGATATTATCCTGATGTACCTTGAGAATTTTGGTAATCCCCGCAACTTCACCAAGATTGCCCGTGAAATTTCACGAAAAAAGCCGATTATTGCGGTAAAGTCCGGCAGGACCACTCTGGGAGCCAAAGCGGCATCATCTCATACGGGAGCCTTAGCGGGGCTTGATGTCGGGGTTGATGCCTTGTTTTCACAAACTGGTGTCATGCGGGTTGATACGGTGGAAGAACTGTTTGATGTTGCCAAGGCGTTGTCTATGCAGCCGGTGCCAAAGGGAAACAGGGTCGTGGTGGTGACCAATGCCGGCGGTCCGGGTATTCTTGCCACCGATGCTCTTGTCAGTAGCGGAATGGAAATGCCGCCATTATCGCGTACGACAGTTGCCAAACTGCGGAAGTTTATCTCTGCCGATGCGTCGTTTTCAAATCCGATGGATATGGTTGCCGGTGCTGGCCCAAGAGAATTTAAGAAGACTCTTGATGCGGTCAAAACGGACAAGCGGTATGATACGATTATCCCGATATTTGTGCCGCCGGTAACGGTCGATGAACTGGAAGTTGCGGAACATATATACGAGGCGGTTGCTGATACGAAGAAAACAGTGCTTGCCTGTTTTATGGGGTCGGGTTTCCAGTCACCGGGAATCGAATTTCTAAAAAAACACAACATACCCGTTTTCATTTTCCCGGAAGCAATTGCAAAAACATTGCGGACGATTGATATTTACCGACGTCGGATAAACACTCCCCACGGCAAGTTCCATACATTCAGGGTCGATACCGAAAAAGTTCGGAATATTGTTGATACCGCCATTGCCAATAATGTGAACGCCATAGTTGGTGAGGAAGCGATTGAAATATTGAAAGCCTATGGTATTCAGGCTGCCGGTTATAAATATGCTTCCAGTGCGAAACAGGCGGTGGAAGTGGCTCATGAAATCGGGTATCCTGTCGTGATGAAAGTCAGCACTCCGGCTATTATCCATAAAACGGAAGTAGGCGGGGTCATGGTTGATTTGCGTACCGACAAAGAAATCAAACAAGCATTCAAAAAATTGCTTGAACGGGTGAACGATGAATTGGCAGAAGGGGAAACATTCACCGTTGCAATGCAGCAGCTCATTACCGGTGGTATTGAAACAGTTATGGGTATGACTATCGACCCTTCATTCGGTCCGCTTATCATGTTCGGTTTGGGGGGGATATATGTAGAAATAATGAAAGATGTTTCGTGTAGAATCAACCCGCTGACAGATATCAATGCGAGAGAGATGGTTACTTCGCTTCGGTCTTACCCCCTGCTGAAAGGTTACCGGGGTGCGCCGCCGGTCCATATTGCAACGATTGAAGAAACATTATTGCGTTTATCCCAACTGGTGAAAGATTTTCCCTGTTTCAGTGAAATTGATATCAATCCGTTTATTGCATCTCCGGAGAAATCCCGTTGTCAGGCTGTTGATGCCCGCTTTATCATTAAGAAAGATTGACAGGGGAATAATCACTTGTATTTTTTCTGCGGAACGGTATTTTTCCATAAATAGCCAGTCTTAGATGAAGAAAAATGGAGTTTCCCATGAAGTATGAGATACGGTCGATAGGACTCTGGAGCTTTATTAAAGTCTCGGTATTTGTAAACCTGATTTTCGGATTTATTTTCGGATTGATATATGCCCTGGTGCTTTCCGCCTTTATGTCGATGTTTTCCAGTTTAGGGATGATTCCGATGGAAGAGTTTGATGGCGGGGAAATGTCGTTTATCGGTATTATTATCATTTTTCCCATTATGTCGTCGCTGGGCGGTGCTATTTTTGGAACAATGTTGGGTGCCTTAGGGGTATTGATATATAATCTTGTTGTTAAGTTAGTGGGGGGACTTGAACTTGATCTGAATAATCTTGAACCGCAACCGACTTCAATGTCCGCCCCACCACAACAGCCAATGACCGCTTATACTGCCGCTCCTCCACCTCCGTCATCATCAACGCCACCACCCCCGCCTCCGCCTGTATCTTCTCCTGCTCCACCGTCACCACCACCACCGGAAGCACCTCCATCATCATCTCCGACATCATCTCCGACATCATCTCATGAACCACCTCCGCCATCACCAGCGCCACCATCTCCTGAAGACGATAATAAACCACCTCAAACATGATAGATGAACAAACTACTATGACAGAAAAACCCGTTAGAGTTCGTGTTGCTCCTTCACCTTCCGGCTACCTGCATGTCGGGGTTGCTCGTACTGCCTTGTTCAACTGGCTGTTTGCACGGCATACCGGGGGAACATTTCTGGTACGTATTGAAGATACCGACAAGGAGCGTTCCAGACAGGAATTGATTGAACCTATTCTCGATGCGTTCAAATGGCTGGGACTGGACTGGGACGAAGAAATACTATACCAGTCGCAACGAATCGACCTTCACAAAAAATATGCAAAGACAATTCTTGATAGCGGTCATGGCTATCGCTGTTTTTGCACTCGTGAGGAGTTGGAATCCGCCCGGCAAAAAGCCCGTGCCGAAAAAGGGTCGCTTATTTATAATCGCCGGTGCCTGTCTCTTTCCGAGGATGAAATCAAAGCTCATCTCGATGCCGGTCAGCCGTATTCCATTCGTATTCGTATCCCGGAGGGAGTAACGAAATACCATGATATGGTTTCCGGAGAGTTGCAACGAAGTAATGAAGAAATAGAAGATTTTATTATTGCTCGTTCCGACGGGACCGCGACATATAACTTAGCTGTTGTTGTTGATGACCACGAAATGGGAATCACTCATGTTATTCGCGGCAATGACCATATAACCAATACGTTTAAGCAAATTCATATTTATCATGCACTGGGATTTCCTGTCCCACAATTCGGCCATCTGCCGCTTATTCTTCGTCCTGATAAACGAAAAGTATCCAAGCGTCTTGGAGATAAAGATATCAACCAGTATGCCAGAGAAGGCATCCTGCCGGAAGCAATGGTAAACTACCTGTGTCTGTTGGGGTGGTCGCCTAAGACAGACAGAGAAATATATACTGTTGATGAGTTGGTTGAGATTTTCAATCCTGATAATTTTAATACTTCCAACGCTGTGTTTGATGAGGAAAAGCTGGAGGCGTTCAATAGTGAGCATATCAGGATGAAAAGCGACCATGACTTGGCGACTATCGTGGCGCCGATGCTGGTTGATGCCGGGTTGACGACAAAGTACTGGCTGGAAACACGCTGGGCATATCTGCGGGCAGTTATCGGAGTGTTGAAAGGGCGAGTACGACGAGTGACCGACTTTGTGTCGATGGGTGGTTATTTCTTCTCTGATGATTTTCAATACGATGAAAAGGCAGACAAAAAGCATTTTACTCCCGAAGCGGCGGACCTGTTGGAAGAGTTGATAGCACGGTTTGAAGCTCTTCCGGAATTTACTTTGGAAAATACCGAAGAAGCGCTTTCGTCGTTAGCGGATGTAAAAGGAATAAAACGGGCAAAGCTGATTCACCCGGTACGACTGGCAGTGTCCGGTGTACCGGTAGGACCGGGGTTGTTTGATATCCTGGTATTGCTGGGGAAGCAAAATGTGAACAATCGCTTACGAAAAGCAGTTACATACATACGGAAAAAGATATGAAAACTATTGGGTGAACTATTAAAGGTATAAATGATGGATGCAAATGAAAAAGAAAAGGTTGCTGAGACATTATTAATGGCAATCAAAGGCGAAAAGGACGGCTACAAGTTTTATGATTTACTTTCAAAGAAAGCAACCAATGATGCTGCTCGTAAGAAATTGGAAGGTTTGCGTGATGACGAAATCCAGCATGAGAAAGTATTGATCGAGCTGTACCATAAACATATCGGACCCAGTATCGGGATACTTCCGGAAAAAGGTATCAACGCCCTGGCGGAAGTATTCAGCCGAGGGGAACTTGATAAAGATAAAAGTGAAATGGAATATATTGATCTTGCTATTAAGGCAGAACTGGCAGCGACAAGATATTACCAGGATGAACGTGATTTGATTGATGACCCGGAATTCAAAGCGATTTTTGACAGACTCGCCAATGAGGAACATCATCACTATGAATTATTGCAGGCTGAACGTGATGCCATAACCGGCAATTACCATTGGTTCTCTCTTGATGACAGTGCTCCAATGGAGCATTAAATAATAGTACACTGAATTGTTGGATAACATTAGTGGAACGAGTTAATCATATTTGAGGAATACCATGAAAGTAGCGCGGGAGCATAAGTCTGAGACAGAGACCCTCAAAGTGGGAGACAAGGCGCCTGATTTTACCCTGCCGACCCACAACGAGGGTGAGCTGAACCTTGCCTGGTACCAGGGGCGGAAAAATGTCGTGCTTGCTTTTTATCCGGCCGACTGGACTCCCGTCTGTGCCACACAGGTACCGGGATACCAGGCTATTATTGACGAATTCGAACGATACAACACCCAGTTATTGTGTATCTCGGTAGATTCCATACCCTGCCATATAGCATGGGCAAAGTCGTTGGGAGGATTATCGTTTCCCTTGATGTCGGATTTTTTCCCACATGGGGAAGTCTGCCGCAAGTATGGGGTTATGGGTTCCAGGGGATACCCCGGACGGGTGGTAATCCTGATTGATAAGCAGGGGATTATTCGCTATATCGAAAATATCAACCCGGCAGAGCTACCCGACAACGAGGCGCTCTTTCGGGAGCTGGCAAAGTTACAAGAATTATAGAAGGATGATGATATATGTTACCTTTAGGAAAGAAAGCCCCGGCATTTCATCTGGAGGCATCGACCGGCGGGAGACTGGGATTAAAAGATTTAGCCGGAAAATTCGCCGTTATTGTTTTCTATCCTAAAAACAATACCGGTGGTTGAAACAAGCAGCTTGCTTCTCTGGAAGAGAAGCGTAAGGCTTTTGAAGCAGCGAATACCCAGGTGTTGGCGATAAATCCGGCATCGGTAACATCGCATCAAAACTACGCAGAGAAGAAAGGATTCAACTTTCCGTTACTTTCCGACCCGGGTGAAATAGTTGTGGCAAAGTACAAGTGTCAGAAATCTACCGGTAAAGGAGTCATACGGACAGTGTATGCTTTGGCTCCCGATGGCAAAGTAATCTTTGCCGAGCGTGGTCATGCTGATTTTGATAAGGTGTTGGAGACAATTAACGCGTATGAATAGTATTGGATAGATATAAGAGTGGGAGTGTGAATCAGCTTTTCGGATATTTGTCAGGACCACAAGGGTCCTGACTACTGTTAGGTAGTTATTGAATAAGAAAGGTTATGAAACAGCCAATGGCTGTGTCACCTCTGCGAAGAGGCTTGTTGAAACAGTTTTTTTGTGGATGTCATGCTTTCCGCCTGGGCGGAAAGGGTGCTTGAAAGAACATATTGAGGTTTTTCAACAAACCTGAGGGCGGGTGATCCGGAAAGTCTATGATGTGAAGATAGATTCCCGCTTCTTTCGATGGTTTACAATAAGCTTAAAAAAGGTCTGGTATAGTTGATTAAATTCATAGAGAACACCGGGGATTCACTTCGGATAGAAATTTTATATATACAATATGAATAATACACCATCTGATATAGACTTATATGATATCACCTTCATTGGCGCCGGTCCGGTGGCATTGTATGGTTTATATTATGCCGGGCTGCGGGTAACCAAGGCCAAAGCTATTGATATGCTCGGCGAAGTGGGTGGTGGGTTAAAAGCGTTATACCCTGAGAAATATATATATGATGTCGCCGGGTTTCCCAAAGTACTGGCAAAGGAGCTGGTACACCTCTTGTTGGAGCAGGCAACCCAGTATCCGAATACTATTTGTCTGGGCGAGAAAGTAATCGGTCTTATCCGTCAGCCCGATGGTATTATCAGGCTGACTACCGACAAGGGGGAGCATTATTCCAAAACGGTTGTAATCTGTGCCGGGTTGGGAGCATATATTCCGAAGTCGATGGATGTGCCGAACTTGAAAGAGCTGGAAGGTCACGGGGTATATTATTTTTGCAGAAAGCTCAGTGATTTTCAGGACAAGGATATTCTTATTGTCGGTGGTGGTGATGCCGCCTTTGATTATTCGATGATGCTGGAACCGGTGGCAAAATCTATTACCCATATTCACCGGAACGACTTTTTCTCAGCACATGAAGACTCAGTGGAGAAAGTACGGAACTCATCGGTCAACCTGCTTGTCCCGTTCTGGGAATTGAAAGCCCTGGAGGGGGAACACTGGGTGGAGTATGCCACGATTGTACAAACCCGCACCGGGGAGGAACGTCGCCTGAAAGTTGATGCAGTGGTATTGAATATCGGCTTTATCACGAATCTTGGTCCTATTGAACACTGGGGGCTGGAAATTGAAAAAAATGCCATAAAAGTCGATAGCCGGATGCGTACCAATATCGAAGGGATTTTCGCTGCCGGTGATATAGTGACCTATGACGGCAAGCTGAAACTTATTTCTACCGGGTGTGGTGAAGTCGCCATTGCGGTCAACAACGCAAAAAACTATATTAATCCAAAAGCGAAAGTCAGTCCGGGTCATTCCTCGGATAAACACGAGATGGCTCTGCGAAAGAGCCGCCGGATGTATGACCGGCAACAATCGCAACAGAAGGATGAAACATAGCTCATGTATTTTACTCTTCCAAAAGAATACCGCGAAGCCACTGCTGATGATATGCGGGAGCGTATTCGGGCAGCCAAAAAACGGCTTGGGAAAAAGCTGCTTATATTAACCCATCATTATCAACGGGTGGAAGTAGTCGAGTTCGGTGACCATCTGGGCGACAGCTATGGACTATCGAAAATAGCAGCGGCACAGAAGGAAGCCGAGATTATCGTTTTTTGTGGTGTGCATTTTATGGCTGAATCTGCGGATATTCTTACGGGTGCTCATCAAATGGTATATCTTCCCAACCCTCTTGCCGGTTGTCCGATGGCTGATATGGCAGAAATGGCGGATGTACTGGCGGCATGGGAATATCTTGGCGAGATAGTTGATACAAAAAAGATTATGCCCATATCCTACATGAATACCGCTGCTGGCTTGAAAGCGTTCACCGGACGCAACGGGGGATTGATTTGTACCTCTTCCAATGCCGATGCTGCCTTGAAATGGGCGTTTCAGCAGCGGGAAAAAGTCTTTTTCTTCCCCGATCAACATTTGGGCTACAATACCGGTAAGAAAATGGGACTATCCCCCGAGGAAATGGTTATCTGGGATTTCTCCCGCGAAAGTGGCGGACTTACAAAAGAACAAATCGAAAAGGCAAAGGTGATTCTCTGGAAAGGGCATTGTCATGTCCATACCAATTTCACCGCCGAACAGGTTCGGGAAGTTCGGGAGAAATATCCCGATGTGAAAGTGATTGTGCATCCCGAATGCCCGCCTGAAGTGGTTGATTTGGCGGATGCCAGCGGCTCGACAGCATTTATTGTCAAGTATTGCGAAGAAGCTCCTCCCGGCTCTACGATAGCAATCGGGACTGAAATAAATTTGATTAATCGCATGGCGCTTACTTATCCCGATAAAACCATTTTTGAGCTTTCGGGGCAGACCTGTCCGGTTTGTGCCAATATGTACCGTACTACCCTGCACGATGTTGCCTATACGCTTGAACATTACCAGGATATCAAACCGATTCATGTCCCGGAACCGACTCGCTCCGAGGCACTTCTGGCGCTGGAGAAAATGCTTGAAATTATTTGACGGGTATTGTCGATTTCTGAAACTTGACTATAGGGGTTTATGTTAGTTATATTTGATGGAAATGATGAACAGGCTTTGAAATAGAAGGAAATAACATAATGGCAGTAGAGGTTTTGGTGCCTCAGATGGGTGAATCGGTTCTGGAAGGAACGATTCTTGAGTGGAAAGTAAAAATTGGTGATAAAGTAAAAGTCAACCAGCCGTTGGTTGAACTTATGACGGACAAGGTAAATATCGAAATCCCTTCTGAAGTGGAAGGTATTCTGACCCATATTTATGCGAAAGAAGGCGATATTGTCCCGGTGGGAACACGGATTGCCGTTATCGATGATGGCAGCGGTGATGCGGTGGCACCTGCTCCGACACCAGAACCCGCAGCCAAAAAAGAACCGGCAACCGCCGCGGCTGCCGCTCCTATTCCAAAAGCAGGGGGAACCGCTGAAGTAAAACCGACCGGCGAAATCGGCAGGGGGAAAATGTCGCCCAAAGTAAAAATGCTTATCCGGGAGTATTCACTTGATCCGTTAACAATCATCCCGACCGGTAAAGAAGGACGGGTAACGGTTGATGATGTCATGCGAGCAGTGGAAGCACGCAGCAGCCAGGCTGGCTTCACTACCGGACCGATTCCTGCACCTCCGGCACCGATGAGTACAGCGCCTGCAAAACCGGAACAACCGGTAGTTACGAAAGAACCTGCCGAACCAAAGGTGAAAGTAGAGATACCGGTCTTTGAACCATTACCGGAATCGGTGCGTGAACGACGGGAGCCTGTGGTTGGTATCCGAAAGGCTATTGCCGAGCACATGGTGAAGTCGGTGCAGACCTCACCCCATGTGACTACATTCGAAGATATCGACCTGACCGAGCTGGTTGCCTATCGTAATTCCATAAAAGCAAATTTCAAGGCAACCTACGGCGCCAATATCACCTTTATGCCATTCATTATTAAAGCAGTATGTGTCGGACTGAAAGAGTTCCCCAAGCTCAATGCCTCGATGACCGAAAAGGAAATCATTTACAAAAATTATTATAATATCGGTATTGCTGTTGCTCGCGAGGAAGGATTGATTGTACCGGTTATCAAGGATGCCGACAAGAAAGCCATCGTTGAGCTTGCCGTTGAAATTGACCAGATTGGCAAGAAAGCCCGCGACAACCGCTTGGTTCCTGATGATGTATCAGGGGGCACGTTCTCATTGACTAATGCCGGTATGTTCGGAGCCACGGCATCAACACCGATAATCAACCAACCGCAATCGGCAATACTTGGTATTCATGCCATTGTCAAAAAGCCCTGGGTAGTCAATGGGGAGATAGTTATACGAGATATTTCAACATTCGGGCTTTCCTTTGACCACCGGCTGATTGATGGTCAC
>JAJRZL010000019.1 GCA_024275255.1 Candidatus Zixiibacteriota bacterium
GAATTGTTGTTGATAATAGTATCATTTACAGCCGTCACATGAACAGCACTGCCACTTTCTTCATACGCCACTATTCCGGTTTCCCAGTCTTGAATAACACTACCGGTAATCGTGGCAAAGACATCATCGCCCATTGACCAGGCAGCAATACCACTACTGCCGGGTTCATGAACACCAGTGACAACAACATTGGTAACAGTGACCGTTGTCGGTTCAGCAACACTGTTAGTTTTGTTTTCGTTGTGTTCTTCAAACGGTACAACAGGTTTACATGGTGCGGTTTTTCCGTTGGTTTTTACAGCACCATAGTCACGAATACTTATTCCCTCGGCGTTGGCGATGTTTGTTGAAGTAATGACTGTGCCATCAATTGTCCCCTGTGTTTCCTGATATAAAATACTGGTCTGTGAAGCAGAAACAGTACAGTTTGTCACATCGACAGGTGTTCCGTTATAAAATAACATCCCGCTTGCCGTCCAGTTATCACCGGAATACGCTATACCGGTCACAGTGCAATTAGTTACGGAACCGCCGGTTCCATACCCAAGTTGAATACCTACCTGCGCGGTCACAGATGTTGCTCCGGCACCATCGACAGTACTGTTCTGTATATCAACCGCTACACCGTTTCCATTCAGGACAATACCACCCTTCTGAATATCATCAATATTGACATTGTCAATCGTGATAGTATATGGTCCCCCGGTAGTATTGTAGGCATAGATACTCACCCCATGTTGGGCACCGCCAAACGGGGTATCACGCACTCCGGTAACATGCACATGGGATACCGTACCACCAGCATTCCAGAACGAAATACCGGAGAAGCGATAATTACCGTTGCCTCGTCCCAAACCATCAACTGTCAAATCCGCGATAGTTACATTGGTTATATCATGAATATATACAATAGGATAGTTGCTGGCGCTTGTTGTAAAAAACTCAGTAAGAGTTACCGGTGACTGAATAATTGTGATATCTTTTCCTGCACCATTGAGGGTCAGTTCTTTGCTAATTACCACCTGTTCTTCATAGGTTCCTGCCAACACGGTAACAGTGCTAACGCTGCCACCGATAACTGCATTCACCCCTTCCTGAATTGTCGCAAAAGCATCATACCCCCACAGGTAGTTTGTCCCATGAGCAGTATTATAAGCATCGACATCAGTCTGACCGGCAAAATCATCATCTACAATAACATCAGTGATAACATTGGTGGTATAGTATAACCCGCTGGCACACTCACCACCGATTTCCGGGTAATGTTCACCGGTATCATACAACCAGCCCCCACTGGTATCCTGTGTAGCTCCTGTCCAATACCCCATGTGGTTAATTTCAGTCTGATAGGTAGCTTGATCCAAACGACCTAAACTCATCATAGCATACGCTGTCGATTGCCAGTCTTCATCACCGGCATTCCCACCATACTGGAAACTGACAAAGCCACTTGTTGCCTGACTTTCAAGCAGTTTGGTTACCAAACCGGGAATCTCTGAAGTATGGGTTCCGGAAGCTGAAAAAGCATCAATCAGCCCTGTCAATCCCAGGTTGTACCACCAGAAATTAACATCTCCATAGCCCGCATCATATCCGGCATCATCAACAATATCAAACAACCCCGGGTTATCATTGAACGAGTCCTGCCAGAGTACTTCGGCCATATCCACGGCTGCCTGAGCATAATCATATGGATCCGACGGATACCATGTCTCAAGCATGGCGGCAGCACGCACCCAGATACCTATATCCCAGGCAATGATACCGTTGGGATATCCCTGAGTCACACCGCGCACATCACGAATATATTCCGCAAATGCCGTGGCTGAGCCATGATCGGCAATACGACTATCAAACTTGGCTTTTGCCGAATCAGCATATTCGGTCCCGGCTATATCGAGGAGGTCGTCATATAACAAAAGGAACACTATATCCGATGCCGTGCGATAGTTTGTGCGGTCAACCTTGATATAATCGGCAACATCCTGCATAGCGGTTAGGTACGATGCATCACCGCTTTCCAGGTACGCATAGTATAATCCCAGAGCAGTCACCCCATACAAGTTTGGCGGACTGGCGTTGACCGTATGAGCGAATGGAGCCGGCGGTGATGTGACCGCCCAGTCCCACCCGCCATCATCAGGATCATCGGGAACTTCATCAATACCATTGGTCCCGTTACCGGCATTGTCTTCGGTTATATCCGCCTGCATACCTTTCAGGTAGTCTGCAGCAGAGACAAGCGCTGAATCAAAATCAACCGGATCTCCTGGTGCTTGAATTTGCAGTCTTAAAGACTTTTCATTGACATCGAAAACATTTGTGGAGTACTCCAACCATACCGACGCCGGTTTGGCAGTCACATTGTTTGTGACGAGCATCCAGTAGAGCGTGAGCAACAACAGTGCTGATAGTAACTTGACCACCCTCATTCTTACCTCCTACGTATAAAACTATTAATTGTACTACAAAGTTGCTTCCTTACCAGTACCTATTGTTTTTATGACTTCGTCCCTGCGACAGGGGCATCCACGCTGCCACGGCAGCATGTTTAGTAGTATCCCAATCAGTATTATATACTAATATTACAACATTATACGATTAATGTCAAGTGTTGTCTATGATTATTACTATTTACAAAAGACTTTTACCTGTAGGATAATTTAAGACTTATGAGTAGTTATCCTTCTTTCACTGAAGAACAGTTCCGCAACAACAACAGCGATATATGCACCCGCAATCAGCATCAATCCTTGCAAGTTTGTCTGGTAGAGGTAAACTATCAACACCACCCATGAAGCAAGAGAAAATCCCAGCCCGAGGACAGGCAAAGTGGGATTGATGTTAATTCTCTGACGGAGCCTGAATGCAGCCAGATTGATAGCACTGAATACAAGCAGAAACGTAGAACTGGCAAGGGATGATATTATTGTCAGGTCCATAGTGTTTACGGCAAGCAGACAAATCGCCGTAATAGAAACAAGGCTCACACTGGGTATGTCTTTTGTTCGTTCTCGATGGGAAAAAACTTTAGGAATCGCAGCTTCCTGCGACATGACCATACTGAGTCGAGCCGTACCAAATAACGTTGCATTTATCGCAGATGCGGTTGAAAGCAATGCTCCCAGACCAATCAGCATAAAACCTGCTTCTCCCAGAAACGGTTTTGCTGCTATGGCTAAGGCATATTCTTTATATTTACTAATCTCTTCAGGCAACAGATTGCCAACAGCCACCAGCGAAACAAGAATATAGATAACGGTAGTTATGAGAATAGAAATCATGATTCCTCGTGCTAAATTATGTTCCGGCTCCTTCATTTCCTGGATAGTATTGGGAATCAACTCGAATCCTTCATAAGCAACAAATATCAATGCCGCTCCCATCAGGGCTCCTATTTCCCCGGTATTAAAAACCGGCAGCAAGTGATCCGTTTTCAGGTAGAAAAGTCCTGCGAAAGCAAATAGGGAAAGAATGACAACTTTGACCATGACAAGTATATCTTCCGATTTACCTGCTGCCCCGACCCCATAAAGGTTCACCCCGAGAAATGTCAGCAGCACTCCAGATGCCAGTACATTGTGTATCGGAACCCTTATCGAGGTGTCACCAAGCAGTGCGCTCCCGTAAACACCGAAAGTATACGCATACAGGGTTAGCGTACCAATATATCCGAACAGCAGAAGCCAGCCAATGATACCGGCGATATTGGGATGAATAGAGGCATGCTCCAGGTACGTAAAACTACCACCATCGGAATGGAAACTCAACCCCAGCCGACTATAGGACCATCCTGTTAACATGGCGATAACGCCACCTATCATGAAAGTAATCGGAGCGGCATGTCCGGCAAGACCTACCGATAAACCGAGAACGGAGAAGATACCACCTCCGACCATCCCCCCCACTCCCATAGCAATCAACTCCTTGAGACCAAGCTTTTCACTTTCCTGCTTTGCTGACAAGGGGTGTGTCCTTTCGTTTTCTACCGTACAGATTCTCTATTATTACAGACGGCAGAATCTTCAGCGTATATCATGTACCAACAACTCAGGGAGTCAGTCCCCCTGTTAATCCCGGGAAGAGCTTGCTCAATCCATCAGTGATAAACCCAATGGCAATTGCAGCCAACAACAGCCCCATTATCCTTGTAACGATATTCATTCCCGTTTTCCCCAACGCCGTGGCAATGGGGGTTGCCAGTCGTAACGCTACCCAGACGATAGCAGCAACAACAATCCCCGAAGCAACCACAAAGCCGGTATGAAACAAGCCTGGTGTTTTATTAACGTAAATAATAACCGTACTCATTGCCGCAGGTCCCGTCAATAACGGAATAGCCAATGGCACAACAGCGACACTCTCCTGCGTGGCAGCTTCTTCGGCTTCTTCGGGAATGTGTTTACTACCGCTCTGCTTGGCATGTAACATTGAAAGTGACATAAGCAGCAAGAGTAATCCCGCGGCAATACGGAACGACTCCATACTGATACCGAAAAAATGTAAAATCATTTCTCCGACAAAAGCGGTAACGGTCAAAACTACCGCCACTGTTATTGCTGTCGTGCGGACTGTTTGTTTTCGCTTAGCTGGTGACTGATCGCTGGTCAAAGAGACAAACAACGGAATAGCACCGATAGGATTGACAATAACCAGTATTGCAGTGAATATTTGAATGTATTGGTTTATAGCCATAGACTATGTATAACCATAACATTTATGTTTTTCAACCATAATAACAACCGCAAGAAACAAGAAATCGGAGTTTTTATAACCGTGGTGGTTCAACCTCAGATTTCCCGTATTGACAACAGAGCCATCAACGTAGCCATTTTATTCTATATTATGTGAGAGGATTGCTGGATATCAGCATGTATATATTTGGAGGGTTATCACCCGTTTAAGAATAGTACGTATATTACCAAACGGAACCATTTCCGGCAGGCATATCACATTCCCATCCGGCTTCACAGAAGTATTGCCGGAATATAAC
>JAJRZL010000303.1 GCA_024275255.1 Candidatus Zixiibacteriota bacterium
AAATTATTTTTATGTTCATAGACTCTTTTTATTAGATTACTGGTTACACCTACATACAAAGTGCCATTCTTCTTGTTTGCTAAGATATAAACATAATACTGTTTTGTTACCACTCCCAAAATCCATAATCCTTAAATACTGGATTCCCGCTTCCGCGGGAATGACAGCCTTTGGCTGTTATCGTCTTCACAAAATATCCCGTAACAATTCCGGGCGCGGGGATGGGACTACGACAGTGTTGACTAACATCCCACTGCGTGATACCACTTCCGCTCCGGCGGCTACTGCAGACTCCACCGCTCCCACCGCACCGGTCATAGTTACAAATGCTTTTCCGCCCAGCGCCATCGCCAGGCGGATTTCAATCAACTTCACCTCCGCCGCTTTGGCGGCGGCATCGGCGCCTTCAATCAATGACGCCACCGAAAACGATTCGATAATTCCCAGGGCATCGAGAGCCTCCACCCCGGTCGAACCGCTCATAGCCGGAAAAACATCGGGGTGCACATTGGGAATGATAAATGAATCAATCACCGCTTCCGCGGCAAACTCCTCACCAGTAGCAACCGAGTTCTTCACTGCCTGCACATCACCGGCAACAAGGTTCATATATTTGCCGGAACAAATCGTCCGGCTGAGAACCAGCTCCACTTCGGCAGCCTTCACCATAGCATCCGCCGAGCCGATTCCTCTGGCGATAGAGCTGTATTCGATAAGTCCGATTGCATTATATTCCATTATTGTGCCTCTATTGTAATATCATTCCCAACCTTGGTAACTATACCATTTATTGATGCGTGAATAGCAGCCCCAAGAGCGCCTTCGGGGATTTTCCCTATCAACTGCCCAATAGTAACCGATTCGCCAACTTTGACAACCGGTTCTGCCGGTGCTCCCAAATGTTGTTTGAGTGGTATTGTCACTTTTGATGGTTTGATTGATTCCTCAACATAATCAGCATGAACATCATATTGCACCAGACCGAGTTTACGAGTCAGTCGTGATATGGAAATTTTGCGATGCGCCTGCATGGGATGGGCTTTCAACGGTCGGTCAGGCGGGGAATATGCAAGATTTTTCAACCGGATGTTGGTCTTGGAACGCACACAAGCTTGTTTCGGATCAAGTTCTTCCGGACAGGCAAACAATGAACAAAGATTACACTCACAACAATTGACAGCAAACCTGCCCCAGTAGTCATCTTTCTCACCGGCAAACCCCAGCGACCGCATCACCTTGTGCGGTTCGATTTCATAGCCCAGCAAATAGCGGGGACAAAATTCGGTGCAGTAGGTACATTGATCACAGGCGGACTGTCCGATACGTTTCATCTCGGGGATTGATTGGTTGCGTCGTCTGATTAAATAATGATTAGCGGGAAGAACAATATAACCGCCGCTTGTTTTTGTAACCGGCAGGGATAAATCAGTCACGAGTTTTCCCATCATGGCGCCGCCATCCAATACGGCGACATCACCCGATACGGAAGGTCCTCCGGCAAATGTCAGCAGGTCACTGATTGGAGTTCCTATTGGTACTTTCAACGTAACCGGTTTTTTTACAGCTCCTGTTACAGTAATAAACTTTTCAGTGACCGGAACACCAAGATTGGCAAGGGTCACATTCAGGAGTGTCTCGACATTGGAAACCACGCACCCAATGTTGACCGGGTAACCACCATAGGGGATTAACCTTCCTGTTGCCTCATACACAAGCACATATTCATCACCGGCGGGGTAGTAGTCCCCCATTTCGAATATCTCTATACCTGTTCCGCCAAACAACCCCCGGAACTGTCCGATTATTTCTTTGTTTTTTGCCTTGATACCAAGAATACGTCGCTGGGCTCCCACTGCTCCGGCTACCAACTCTATCCCTTTTTTTACTTCCTCCGGGAACACCCGCATGAGCTCTTTATCTTTATAGAGCAGGGGTTCGCATTCAGCACCATTGGCAAGAATCGTATCTACCGTGGCAGCATATTTTGTATGAGCAGGAAACCCGGCTCCCCCGGCTCCGACGACACCAGCATTTTTTACTTTTTCAATGAGTGGGTGCATACGTCCTTTTATTGTTATTTACCGATAGGATGGTCCTCTCTGAGGGTTTGTTGAAAAAGAGGATTTTTATAATCATAGTTCGACTCCGCTCACCATGACACGTTGAAATGCAATAGATTTCACCATGACACTATCAATGATAATGTATTTCTTCATGATATGTTGAGTAACAATATGTTTTTCCATAACATGTCGAATGGCAATATGTTTTGCCATGACGTGTTGAATACTAACCTGTTTCAAGTCACCCTGAGTCCGCCTAGGCGGAAAGGGTGTCTGAAAAGAAATACCGGGGGGTCTCAACAAGCCTCTTCGCGGGAATGTCACAGGATAATAAGATAACATCATACTACTCTCACAAGGGTATTCAACATTCCCTTTGGGATACCTCTATTGCTCTTTTCATAACCGCGAAAGTCCTGAAACACGTTTTGCATCGAATCCGTAAGTCACCAACCTGTTCACTATGCCGCTTCGACCAGATCGGTCTCGTCATTGTATTCCAGAATACGCGCCCGTTCGTGTTCTTTCAACCACCAGAAAACACCAATAACAACCGTTATACCCAGCAGGAGACCGACAACATGATACCAGCGAATATAACGCATTACATACCGAACCATTTTTTACTCCAACGATTTTTTATAGACACTTTTTTCCGGGTCGAGGTCACCCTTATAATGCTCCGGTTTGACCTCATATTCATCTATTATACCCGTAATTGCCGCTTCGATTGACATATCTTCATTGCCGACCGCAATCCTTGCCGCCCGGCCATAAGCAACCATGACCAACTCACCTTCACCGGCTCCAAGCACATCCGCTGCAACCACCGTATCCGTATTGGGTGCTTTGTTTAAATTATACGGCTGAACAATAAGAAATTTCACCCCGGTCGTGTTATCTGTTTTTCTGGTTGCCCATAAGGAACCAACCACTCTTCCAATAAACATACGCTTATTCCAAATTCATCAATTTTTTTATCTCTGCAATTAACTGTTTCTTGTTCGCCTTGGAAATCTCACGCCCTTTCATTGGCAAATCTTTCAAAGTCCGGGCATATTTCCGTAATTCAGCGACGGTCATGGCATTCAGGTCGTCAAGGGTAACAACTTCATTATAACGTGGCTTGCCACCGGTGCTGTCACGCGATGCCCTTGATACCGGCAAATCCGGTTCGAAATCATGATAGTCAAGCATCGGACGGGTGTCATCAGGATGATACTTGGAGATATACCGCCGACATGGAATAATCACCCCAAGCCCGTCATCAGGATTAGGGATAACTGTCACCGCCACAATACCTCCAACTTTTTCGGCTGCTGTTGCCGCCGCCTCGACCGATGCCTGCACCGCTCCCAACTCTCCTTCAATTTTGAGCGTAAGAAAAGCGGCGTCGGTCAGCTCCACCGATGCCACCACGACCCCAGCTGCTTTCGCAGCGGCATCGGTAGCTTCGATAGCAGCTATTAACCCATAGGTTTCTACCAAGCCAAGCGCATACCGTGACATAATATAGAATAATACACTCTCAAGGAATAAAAGTAAATTGATTATATCAATCGAACTACTGCACTACCTACAAAAAATATGACAGCTCAGTGCGCCCCGCGAAAAAGGAGACGTAACCTATTACACATAAGGCTGTTACAGTCACGGAAGGTAAAAGTGTTTGAAAGGTTATGCTTTGTTATCCTTGTAAAATAGGTAGAAAGAACACAAACCAAGTCATATGTATCGAAACCGGCAGAACATTAGCAAGACAAAGGGACAGGTACGAATACCTGCCCCTTGTCTTATTTAACGAACGAGAGAGACATGTTTATTTCAGGAGTAACATCTTCTTTGTAACCACTTCATGTCCCTGAGCATTCAGGCGGTAGAAGTAAATACCCGATGCCACCCTGTTACCGGAGGAGCTGGTTGCATCCCAGGTAATGGTTGTTACACCTGCCTCAGCAGTACCATCAAACAGGGTACTAACATGCTGACCAAGGATATTATAAATATCCAGCGTCACATAGGCAGCTTCCGGCAGCGAGAAACTAATCTCTGTTGTCGGGTTAAACGGGTTCGGATAGTTCTGGTACAATGCAAATTCAACCGGTACAAGTGAACCATTTTTTGCCAGACTAGTGGTTCCCGTTCCTGTGACACTAATGTCATCAAACGCCATACCATCAGTAGTAATACCATAGTTGTCATACTGCTGGAACTTGATGACAAAGGTAGAAGTTAAGTTCAACCCGGCATTCGATGCCAGTTGATCCACATCCAGAGAGATTTGGGTATAGGTGCTGGTACCGCCACTAAGGTCATACACCTTGGTAAAAGTACTGCCACCATCATCGGAGAAA
>JAJRZL010000304.1 GCA_024275255.1 Candidatus Zixiibacteriota bacterium
GCAGGAGCAGGTGAGCTGTTATCAGATATCTATGTGTTGATTATTTTCGGGTTTGCAATTTTCGGTTTCTCCGCTCTTCGGTTCACTAAGCGTTTGACATAATAAAAACAGTGTGCCCTACTGTTTAAGCGTGTTGAAAAAAGTGATAGTAAAAAACATTGAGCTGCTAAAAGCTGTGGTGAGTTATCCAACAATATAAATCATCAGCATGTCAGGTTTCTCCTTAGCTTACAGCGGATTCGGAACACCGACCTACGAAACTGTCCTATGTTTCAGTCAACTCAGATTTTAACTCAACCGAAAGCTGTAAAACAGCCAAAGGCTTTGTTGAAAAACCTCAATATTTTCTTTTAAGCACCCTTTCCGCCCAGGCGGACTCAGGGTGACTTGAAATTTGTTGTCATTCAACAAGTCATCCTGAGCGGAAGCAAAGCATGACACCCCAAAAATAACTTTTTCAACAAGCCCGAAAACAGGGGTCCGGAACCGTAGATTATATTCCGAATGGTTCCACCACAGGCAAATGAGTGAGAAACCCGACATATTTGACCTGATTCACCGCACCAGCGACCCCTTAACCTCCGTAACTCATACGGACCCTTATAGATAGGAGCGCGTAAACATATTTTCCGGTTATTTCCCCCTATGGGATATGTATCTTACCTCTTTCTCTTATGCTGATTTCGTATATATTAATAGTAAAGACAGCCCCCGTACCTAAAGGATTGGCGGGGATAACCGATAACCCAAACAAGTATGGATCAGGATTATTTCGTACAGGATATTAAGCGAGCGGAAGCTGAAAAGCAAGCCAGCCGCGTGTTACATCAAAAGCAGCCCAAACCGCTGTGGCGAGAGTACCTTGAAACTGCGGTTATTGCCCTTGTGGCTGCTTTATTGTTGCGGCTTTTTGTGGTATCAGCTTACCGGGTCAACTCCGGTTCGATGGAAGACACCCTGTTTACCGGAGATTATATTTTCGTGAACAAGCTCGCTTATGAGTACGGCTCTGACCCGAAACCGGGGGATATTATCGTGTTCAAATATCCGAACAACCCCAAAAAGGATTTTATAAAGCGCGTAGTCGCTGTTCCCGGTGATGAGGTTCAGGTTGCCGACAAGGTCGTGTACGTAAATCGTGAGGTGGCGCCAATACCGATACATTCCAAGAACACCGACAAACGGATAATCCCCGGAGAATTGTCGTTTCGGGATAATTTCGGACCCTATATTGTACCGGAAGACCAGTATTTTGTCCTTGGAGATAACCGGGATGACAGCCATGACAGCCGGTTCTGGGGTTGTGTTCCCAGGGAAAATATCCGCGGCAAAGCTGTATTCGTGTATTGGTCATGGACACCCGATCCTGATGCTCCCAAGTGGGAGTTCCCATACATAGTCAATGCGGTTCAGTGGCTCGGATATGCGTTGTTTAACTTTCCATCGCACATCCGCTGGGATCGCCTTGGCATGCCCATTTAACCATGCAACTCGGTCTCTACGTTCACTTTCCCTTTTGCACCAATACTTGTTCGTACTGTGATTTTTACAAGGAACGGTATGAACAGACACTTGAAAAACAGTTTTTCCATGCTCTTCGCATAGAAACCGAGCTGGCGGCAGATGATTCCGCCATTCAAAACGCTGAAATAGTCTCGATATTTATCGGTGGGGGAACCCCCTCACTGGTCAACCCCGATCTATTTGCCGACTGGCTGTCACTGCTTAAACGGCACTTTGTTGTTGGGGATACCATAGAGTTTACAATCGAGTGCAACCCGGAATCCGTAACGCTCACACAGATGCAGGTTATGCGCGAGCTGTGTGTCAACCGACCGGTTTTTGGTATTCAGTCATTCAACACAGATACTCTGCAACTTCTCGATAGAAAACACAACCCGTTTCACAGTCAACGTGCTATCTACTATGCCAATGCTCTTGGCTTTCGCAACTTTGGAGTTGATTTGATTTTCGGTCTTCCCGGTCAAACAAGCAAAATGCTGGCGAAGGATCTCGACCAGCTTCTGGATCTCAACCCTCCCCATATTTCATTTTATCAGCTCACGGTTGAAGAAGGGACTCCGCTGGCGCGCAGGGTAGCGAATGGAGAAATTGCATTACCCGACCAGGAATTGCTGCTGGCAATGTATCGTGGCGGTGTTGAACAAATGTCCGACTTTGGATACCACCGGTATGAAGTCAGCTCGTTTGCTCAACCGGGGTTCGAGTGCAAGCATAACCTTCGCTACTGGGAAGGTGGCGATTTCCTCGGGCTGGGGCCTTCGGCACATTCGTTTATCCAAGACCAGCGCTTTGCCAATTGTGCCGATGTACATACGTATATTTCATCTCTTCAATCCGGCAAACTGCCGCGAGTAATTGATAAATCCGGCAATGAGGAACGGATGACCGAAGCTATCATGTTGGGGTTGCGTATGTCGCAGGGAATCAGCCGTTCTGCTTTTGCGAAACGTTTTGGCGTACCAATAGAGGAAAAACTGGACCGGGAACAATTCAACATCCTGGTCGAGTCCGGTCATCTCATACCTGACAAAGGAAATCTTCGACTTTCTGATGAAGGTATTTATCTTGCCGATGAAATTACCCGTCGGTTAATAAAGTAAGTTTCGTTTGGTTTTTACCTCTTTTTCATCATAATTATTACATGAACATTCCCAAACCGATATACAGCATTCCCGTTCGGATTAGTCATGGGCTTTCCTTTGTGCTGATCATCCTGCTTACCTGGACCGGCTTTCGACTGGCATGGGTACATTATGACAGGTTTTCACCCCAGCTCGGTCGTATAATCAATTCCCTCACACCGGGTGGAGTGCCTTTTTTGTGGCACGTGTTGTTAGGGTATTTGTTCCTGATGACCGGACTGTTTTATATCACCTACATGCTGTTTGCTCCGGAAGGGAAACGATTACTGCTTCCCTATCGTCATCAACAGTACCCCTTCGCAAAAAAAATCATCTACTACCTATCATTCTTTATAGCTGCTACTGCCGTGTTTACCGGTATCTCTCTTTACAAAGGACTCTACGAGGGAACAGAGGGGTATCTGTTTAACAGTTTAATACACCGGTACAGTGTGTATCTGCTGTTATTATTTACTCTCTGGCATATAATCGACACTATGGCTTCCTCCCGTTCTCGTGTACATGCGATTTTTTTTCAACACACAAAACTGCGGGTAACATCATACCGGGTAATGATAATATCTATCGTGATGTCAATTATCATCGGAGGTTTCATCATTTATTTCACAGAAAAACTGGTTACGGTAGTATGTCGAAATGTCAACAGGCAAGTCATCATTGACGGTGTCGAGGACACAATGGAATGGGCGGGGGTGGATTCTGTCGTTATTCAGGTGTGGGGAGGAAGCAACAGTAACGCCGACGCTGTTCCGGTGACTCTCAAGACAATGCACAACCAGCGGGAGATTTTCTTGCTCGTACGGTGGTCTGACCCCACCCTGTCATTTAACCGATACCTGCTGAAAACCGACAGCGGTTGGGTAGAAGAACGTTCTGCGGTGCAGGATATCTATGGAGAGACTATCTACTCCGAAGATAAGGTAAGTCTGTCACTCAGTAACAACCGTTCCGGGTGTGCCGCTACCTGCCATATCCCGGCTCCGGGGAAACTGGGACTACACTACACCGATGGAGGAGATACACTCGATGTCTGGGAATGGATGGCAGTCAGCACCAACCCGGCACTGGAAGCGGATGACTGGTGGTGGGGACCATATACCAATGACACGATTGGCGGCAGTCATGCCGATAACAAAGCCAGCGGCGGGTACAAATCCAACCTCAACCGTGAATGGAATCAACCGTATTTTCTACCGACCCATACCTCTCAGCGATTTTGGATATGGTACGGTTCACAGTTGTACACGCCCTATTACCCGGAGCTTGATACCTTTCAAACCGGCAGTCGGGTGCCATCAATTCTGGTGGCGCCAACAACCGGGGACCGAGGAGATATAAAAGCACGGGGTATCTGGAAAAACGGTACATGGACAGTGGAACTGTCACGCCAGCTTTCTACCGGCTCACGGTTTGATATTCCCATTCGCAACACGGTATATCTCAATCTCGCCCTGTTTGATAATGCGGACAAAAAACACGCGATACAAGTGGTACCAATTCGCATTCAAATCGAGTAATGCCATTCAGTATTTCATTACTCCATATAAAAAAGCTTACCATAGTAACAATCAGGGACAGAGGGGTAGATCCCAGATCGTTTAATCTATAGGTAAGCTTAAAAAAGGTGCTTCGTAGATTCCGTCCCATTATACAGAAGAACTTATTTATTGTCAATAATTTCCATAACTATCTGGGCACAACCGCTAAGCCTTCGGTTATCACATTATTGTACAACATGTTATAACTTTACGTGCCAATCAACTCTTTAGGGGAACAGGTGGTTTTACACGTTATCATAATTGATACGTCTATACATTGACTGTAAAAAAAGCTCTTTTTTGGGGTTGTGCGATTTTACGTATTGGCATATATTCCAAGCTCATTGAATGTTTTGTGAGGAGTAGATGATGAAAAAAATAATTCTCTTACTTACTTTTTTAGCTATCGGCATTTTGCTTGCAAATTGTGCTTCTGATATTATTCTGCCCAAACCCCCCTCACTAACGGGCAAATATTATGGTTGGTTCGTCTATGACACCGATACCGCCCCGCCGGATTCACAGGCAATCCTGTGGGACTTTGATGATGCCGACCCCAATCGTCCCTTGTTCCGCATGTCTGTTAATGTTGACAGTCCTGACTTGAATCCCAATTTCTGCTTATGTGAAGTATTCGGTCTTTACGATGTCAAAGACAGAATTGAATTACGCCCCAACGTAAACCAATTAAAGGTACCTGATATCGGCGATTGCACCACCTGCAATCCCGACCAGATTCCATCGGGACAGTTTAGTTTTATCAGAATTATTGACACTGTGAAATTAACCCAGTCATCTGAACAATTGACAACACAGCTTATTTTATTACCGCTGAAGGATACAACCACGACTAAATAAGTTTCTTTTAAGAAACATTTTTCAATAAAAGCTATTTCTGGCGACAAGGTTCATACCTTGTCGTTTTTTTATAACACATATTTTTTTATTTCAAATTCCATTTTTTTCACTGACATCACCTGTCAGGGCTTCCTTTTACCTTTGTCACACAGGGACAGAGAGTCGGCTACCGGATGGGAAAGGCTGGTAGCCCACGTGGGGAAACGGGAGACCGCCATATCAAGTGGTCTCCCGTGAAAAAATGTTTTGAATATAGATTCAATATAGAACGAGGTTGGTTTTATGTTATCCAAAGTCATTTCAGCTTCCACTCTTGGGGTCGATGCCTACGCTGTTGAAGTTGAAGCAGATATACAACAACAGTTACCAGCTTTTGTGACCGTTGGGTTGCCGGAAGGAGCTGTTCGCGAATCAAAAGAACGAGTAACAGCTGCCATAAAAAATTCAGATTTCATGTTCCCTGCCAAGCGGGTAACGATAAACCTTGCTCCGGCAGATATTAAAAAAGAAGGCTCCGCTTTCGATTTGCCGATTGCGATAGGGATTCTCTCCGCAACCGGGCAAATACTACGCGATCGGTGTGATGAGTTTGTCATGCTTGGAGAGCTCTCCCTTGATGGCGCCTTGCGACCAGTTCCGGGGGTGCTGCCGATGAGTATGAATATCACACCGCAAAACGGTGTGAAAGGAATCATTGTACCTTATGAAAATGCAAAGGAAGCGGCAATAGCGCAAACGGTTCCGGTTTACCCGGTACGCTCGCTGAAGGAAGCGGTCCATTTTCTTGAGGATGAAAACAGTATCAGGGCATACGAGATTGATATCAAGTCGGTTTTCTCTCAAGCCCATAGGTATATGATTGATTTTGCCGATGTGAAAGGGCAGGAATCTGCCAAGCGAGCGCTCGAAGTTGCTGCTGCCGGAGGACATAATATCATCATGATTGGTCCTCCCGGTTCCGGTAAGACCATGCTTGCCCGACGAGTCCCAACCATTTTACCGGATCTCAGTATTGATGAAGCCCTGGAAACAACCAAGATACATTCTGTGGCAGGAAGGTTGACCACCGACATGGCTCTCATTGCGACCCGACCGTTTCGCGCGCCACACCATTCTATTTCGTATGCCGGGCTTATCGGTGGAGGAAGAATTCCCAAACCGGGCGAGGTCTCACTTGCCCATCACGGGGTTCTCTTTCTCGACGAACTTCCCGAATTCAAAAAAGATATTCTGGAAATGCTTCGCCAGCCGATGGAAGACAACCAGGTAACTATATCACGGGCAACGACAACATTAACCTACCCTGCCGGTTTCATGCTGGTTGCGGCAATGAACCCCTGCCCATGCGGATATTTTGGTGATCCCACCCATGAATGCAACTGCTCCACCGGTGAAATACAACGGTACATGTCTCGCATATCCGGTCCCCTGCTGGATAGAATAGATATTCATATTACGGTGCCATCGGTCAAGTTCAAGGAGTTATCTTCGGATACCTGCGGGGAAAAATCCGAAATTATCAGAGAGCGGGTAAACCGCGCACGGAAACGACAATATGAGCGTTTCAAAGATGAGCCGAAAATATTTTGCAATGCTCACATGGAATCACGCGATATAAGATCATATTGCAAAATTGATGAGAAGTCACAGTCGTTGTTGTCGCTGGCAATTACCAAGCAGGGGCTTTCGGCACGGGCATACGACAGGATACTGAAGGTAGCCCGAACAATTGCCGATCTTGCTGATTCTGATGACATTGATATCGGTCATGTAGCCGAAGCGGTGCATTATCGGACATTGGATCGCCACTTATGGATGTAGCATCAGTCACTCTTATAAAAAAACCGGCGCTTGTGAAAACGCCGGTTTGTAACACGAGTACAAGAATCCGTCTATGTTGGATAGCTACAATCCAAATCTTCCGTTATCGTCCAGATCGTGGTTCCATCGGTATAGGTTATGGTAGCCGTATTGTTGTTATTTATTGTTATCGAGAGGGTCCAAGTACCGTTGATATTAAGAGAATCAAGGTAGCTGTCTCCCCCGGTACAACTGAGATTCAATGTTGCGCCGACAGTAATAGAGCCACTCTGGGGACAATCTTCAACATCTGCGTTTCCAATATTCAAGAAGGTGTAATTATTGATACTTGAGTTCTCTGTAATCGTTAAATTGCAAGTTGCAGAGTCGGATTCTATCGTAGTTTGAATAGTATCATTTTGGGAGCCGTCAATCCGTATGACACTATCTGCTTCAATGATATCAACCACCTCTGCATCAAGGCGATGGTGGGCACCAAATGAATCGCCGGTATTATTTGAGCCGGTTACATGCACACGGGTTTTGAGAGCATTAAAACCGTTCGCAATTGTAAGCGTATCAAGAGAAACACCATCTAACAGCAGTTGCAGCGAATCATACCCGGAAAAAGATGCTGTATCACTTCCATTGATTTCCTGTGCACTGAAAGCAAAGACGAACCAGTTACCGCTTGCAAAATAGAAGGTATCAACACTGGTAATATAAATTTCATCTCCACTTTGTAACGCCATCAACGGACTGTTTTTTACCGCTGATGCTCCCATAATCCCGGAACCTTCCAAGAGCGCAAATCCGACCTCAAATGTAGTACCAAAGTCAGTTGCTTCGTCGGGGTTGAGAATACTTTCGACAAACTGGAAACTGGCATCGGTAGTGTCACCTTGTTGCAGAGACACGGGGTTATCGTCATCGCTGCATCCGACAAACATTGTCAAAGATGCCACCCCCAGTAACACGATTGTTAACAGCAAAAAACGTTTCATTATAATAACTCCTCCAATGATAATGTAATTATGGTTTTATTACTTATTTCGGAAATACATCCTGTAAAGTTTAGAATTATATAATAATTCTTTGAATTTCATAAACTTACTTCATTAGCGGGGTGCTTGTGGGCCTCCATACAAACCGATATGAGAAACAGAGCCATCAAGATTATAAATAGTGCTGTCGCCACCATTTATCCCGGGTGATTCTTTTTGTAAATGAAAATCACCGTTACCAACAAACAACGGATCAACATCCATATTGCCGTTGATCCCGGTCTGATTCCAGATGTCTTTATAATTTCCGGCTTTATTATGAAAGACGATATTGTTCATGAATTTCCATTGTGACCAGTCCCCATAGTTCCAGACACCGACACACGGGCAAACCCATTCATCCCGCCAGCCATTTTCCGATATTATGTTATTTACAATCCTCCCTTTAGCTTCGGTTGACCATGGCGCAATACCACAGTTTCCATTGTGATATACTACGTTATTCGTTATATCCATATATGCCTGACCAGTTGCAATAATGCCCCAGCCAAGGTTGTCATGTACTACATTATTACGAGCAATAACCCAGGTTGTTCCAAATGC
>JAJRZL010000305.1 GCA_024275255.1 Candidatus Zixiibacteriota bacterium
CGTTGCATTTCCGGCGCCGTTGTTTTGAAGGGTAACATTCATAGAAACAGTATCGCCCGGGTCAACATTACCGGCAGTATGGCTGACAAACGACAGGACCGGTTCATTAGGTAACGGTTGCAGTTGAACATCCACAATTTTCACGCGAGTGGGGCTGACACTGACTCCAAACACGGTATCGGGGTAATAACCGGGGGAACTATACACGACATCATAAGAACCGGCAGGAATCATCCGATGATAATCACCAACATCGGGATCGGTATATACTTCGGAGCTGTCCACATCGTGATTGAGGATAGCAATTGTCGCCGCAACCGGCAGCCCGGTTTGCGCATCGGTAACAATACCACGAATCCCCATCAAAGCATGGCGCAGATATTCAAGGAACGAGATACGGTTATATTCCCAGTGAGCAGGCAACAGGCTCCCTGATAAAAGCTTCGTATTGGATAACTCGATAGTCACCTCACGGCAACCTGCATAGTAATTCATATAATCCTGACGTCCGCCATCCACTTCGTACCATGCATACCCATTGGTGATACCATCATTAAACCCATCCATGTAAGTTGAAGGGCTGTGTGCCTGTGCAGAATCGGCATATTGGTGACAAATGGTTTGATACCAGCCATCATCGGCATGAAGTTGACTCCAGGTATCCCACGGGTAGTTTACGACTTCGGCACCACCATGAAAATTGGCAGAGATAATAAACCGATGCGACTGGGCAAGGTTCATCATCGCGACTGTTTCCGGCTGCCAGGAATTGCCATCGGGGTGCTGACCGTCCTGCGGGTCGGGGAAATTCCGGTTAAGGTCCACGCTATTGGCATTGTATCTTGTCGCCCCACTGACAGTGCTATTGCCGCCATTATATGTTCCATCCGGATTGGCTAACGGATTTATCCATATTTCCATACTGTCAACCATATTGGTAATTGTCGGGTCGGAACCGTAAGCACTAAGCAGGGAGTCTATCAGTCGAAGCATTAACACATAGCCGGTTGTCTCGTCACCATGCATGGTGGAGGTGTACATTACTTCCGGCTCGTCTTCTTCGATAGCGACATTGTCAGATATTTTGGCAAAAAGAATCGCCCGTCCATCAACAGTCGTACCTGCATTGACAATTTCACATAATCCGGGATAATCTGTTTCAAACTGGTACATCATTGCCACATAGGCATCATAAGTCGGGTACGTATCCCATGCCTGAATATCCCGTATATTTGAGGACATCTCCGGTTGTATATATGAACCCGGATGAGGGAGTTCTTCCCAGGTATAACCCAAACGAGCCAATTCCGCCAGTTGTGCATCATTGGCGTAGGCATAGATGACCCCGGTTTTTGTTGGCGGTACGTTATCAATGGAAATTATCCTGGTGAGCTTGTTAATTTCCTGCGGAGAGTCAATTTTCAGTGAGATATAATACTCTGCCGACTGGGCTGGCGTGACGAGTAAACCAACCAACAGGAAAATCAGGCAGGCAAATATGAGGGGTTTTCTCATTGTTGTATTCCTACTCTTGAGAAGTATTTCTTATATGTACTATCGAACTATATTACCTTTTAATATATGAAAAAAAACAGAGCGACAAAGAGATTTTTGCCGCTCTGTAGTATCTCAAGGCTGCATTATCCTCCGCAAATAGGAGGCGGCCCGTTCTGGAACAGATATGCCACAAAATAGGTTAAATCATCCACCAGCGGACCCCCCCCTGAGCCATCCATATCGGCAGCTTCCAGTACCGGCGGGGGCGGACCATTTTGGAACAGGTAGGCTACCAGATAGGTAAGGTCTTCCACATCAGGTCCAACTCCATTATTGTTTACATCACCGCAAATATATTGTGGTTGTCCGGTGACAGTAAGTGATACCGGAACCGTAACCGGGTTTTCATCAGGATCGTTGTTGGTGATAACGATATTAGCCTGGTATAATCCGGTATCAATATCCACCGCTGTTATGGTAAGCCCGATAGTATCCGCTTCACCACCAGCAAGACTTCCGGCTTCCTGTCCCAATGTCAACCAGCGATACGGCGGAGTGAATCGAATTGCCAGCGAATCCTTCAGATACGAAGTCAAATACGCCACTTCCAAACCATCGGTCCCGTCGGCATTCTCCATCCCAACAGCACAGTTGGCAATATCAAAACCGGAAGCAATACTCAGATATTGGAACAGAATAGTGCCATCAGCTTCCAGAATCACCTCGGCATTGACAACATCACCCGCAGCAGCACCATATTCAGGATAATTCACAAATTGAATGACACAGCGACCACCGCTCGTGTCAACATAGACATGCGCACCCGGATTATTGCCATCAACAGGGTTGAGATCATCCCATAACCAGGCAAGAATATTTTCAGGACCTGCTTGTGAAGGGATATTCGTTTTGAAACGCGAGTCCATGGAATCGGAAGCAAAACCGATGATACCGTTGGAACCGATATACATCTGGGAATACACTGTATCATAATACGGGAAATTGAACCCGATAGGATACGGTCCGCCATAATTATCATCACTCAAATCTCCAACAATATCCGTACCGGTTGCAGAGACATCAACCCAGTTGAATACCGGACCACCGGATTCATCGGAATCCATCCAGTAATATCCATACGTATCCGGTCCGCCGGCATTTTTATCTACACTGAAACCAACACGTGGGTCATCGGAACCTTTGATATCGTCATAATCATGGAACCCATCGGGATATTTCCGACGCGCAGGTTCCACTTCTCCCGATGCCAGCAGTTCAGTAAATCGATTATTCTTGTTCACTACAGGAATCGCTGCCAAACTATAATTCAATCCGCCAAGTCCGGTGTTGTTGATAATAAGCTCGACATCGGTAGAATCCCCCTGTAACAGGGCAAGGTTATACGATATCGGCTCAACAGCAATATCCGGTGGGTAGTCTATACGGATGTCATCAATAAACCAGTTATCACTTCCCGATGTTCCGGCTGAATAGAACCGAACCTGGAAACCGTTATAGTAGGCATCGGCAGGTAACGCATAGGTTACTTGTTCAAATGTTGACATAACAGGGTCAGCGCCAAGATGTTGATTCACCAAAACCCAGACACCGACATTGTTTTTGTATTCCACCCACAAATCATCTCCGGCATCAGGCGGTTCACTGCTTCCACCGCGTTCGTAGTAATACGAAAGGGTTACATCGGAAACACCGCTTAAATCAATTAGCTGGGAAACCGCGGTATCACCGCCTCCATCAAAGTTGAAGGAGTATGGTGCTGATGGCGGAGACAGGGCAGCAGTACTCACCACCGCACCGGTATTGATCAACCAGCGAAACGTGACTAGAGTATCAAATGGAAATGGCTCATACCACGGAAACCCTCCCGGAGCACCGGCTGAAATAGTGACCAACCGGGAGGCATCATAGACATTCACCTCATTGATTGAAACAGCATAAATATCCACGGTATCAACATCATTCATCTGTGCTCCCAACGGGATTTCCACTTTCACCGTTACCTGAACCGTGTCAGTTGGTAAAACCAGGCCAGTCGAAGAGATAGGCGTTGCACCCAAAGCATCGTAGAACGATACGGACCAGTTACCATTGGAGTCACTCAGCAGGTATTCATCAGCATTGGCACCTTTGTTGATAATAGACATCAAATATGATATGGTATCACCAGCCGGACCATACTGACTGGCAAACAGCGGCAGCATTTCAAATTCATATTGTGGCGGATTACTAACATAGACATCATCAACAAACCAATCGTCAAACGCTCCCGCAGTTCCAAAATTTCTGAAACGAAGTTTGAAACCGCTATGATAGGCATTACCGGGCAGAGGATACACGACCTGCACGTAATCTGTCATATCCGGGTCTGCACCTGCATGCTGCTGAATCAGTTGCCAGGTATTAGTGGAATCGAGATATTCGACATAGAGGTCGTCTCCCGCTTCAGGAGAATCTGCTCCACCGGTCTGCTCATACCAGTAGCGAACAATCACGTTGGATTCACCGCTTAAATCTATAGCTTGGGTCATAAGGGTATCGCCACCATTCGGATTGCCGTTCAGGTTCGCGCTATATTGCAACGATGGTTCGTTGATGCCAATATCATTTATTTCCGCGGCATTCGTTATAACCCACTTTCCAATATCAAATGTAGTGTTTGGAAATTCATCTGAAAATGGTATCGTCAACGGCTGACCATCGGAAACCGTGTACAGGCTCGACGATGCAGAATAAGACGGGTTCCCGGAGGAAGTGGCTGTCACTGTGGCAGTATCAGTCTCACCGTAAAAACTGGCAGGAACGATGACACGTACTTTGAAATCAAATGTCCCATCCCCAAGCAACGTACCGGTGGAACTAATGGGAGTTGTACCGGTAATATCCCACACGCTTGATGACCATGCTGTACTGGTCACACTCAAGGAGTAATCATCAGCATATACCCCATTATTCGTTACTGTCAGGGTGTACCAGACCGTATCATCGACAGCGCCATTATCAGTTGCGGTTGTCGGTGATAACGTCAGCCCGTAGTCGATAACACGGAATGTATATGTTTCCGTAGTATCGGCTTCACCGGCATCATCAACAGCCAGCAGATAATAATTGATGATAGTACCCGGAGCTTGAGCCGGAATATAGCCGACATATTCATCCGGATTCCCGGTGGCAGTCAAGTATCTTCATACCAAACTGATGAAATCTGGTAATACAGCAACAATGAATCGGCTATAAGGTTGTTGACAGTCGTAATAGTAGCGGTTACTTCATAATCGTTCAGGGTATCTTTCGTATCCGTCAAGGGAGTATGAGCAATTGACAAGCCAGCCGCATCTCTGCCATCAAGTACCAACGTACCGGTATTATCCGGGTCTAACCAGTCTCGAAGACGCGTGGAAGCGGTAGAGCCATAGCTCCATGACTGAGAGAACTTACCGTAATAATCAGAGGTTATACTGGTACAGGATGCATACCCACCATGGAGCTGCCCCTTGATATGTTTTTCCCTGTCGAAAATGGCTGAACCTGATGAACCCGGCTCAGTCGTGCCGTCTTCCCATTGCCCCACTCTCCAGTGTGAGTTATCCCCGGGTACACTGGTTCCCAAATAACTGGTTGCAGTGATACGGTCATAATCAAACGATATCTTTTTTATATCACCGGCGGGGTGATGTATTGCAACGACACTATCAGCAGCGGTATCAACCGCATTCCAACCGGCATAATAGACATTATAAGAATCAGGAGGTTGTACACTGAGCTCCAAAAGACCAAAATCGGAATAGGCATTCGATGCCCGCAGGGTTGTACCGGAAACAGTCATCCAGGTAGGACCATCTATGTTATTGCAGTTCGGGCTTTCGTAGTTAAACATGATAATCCATGTTGACTCACTGCCCAGGCAATGGTTTGCGGTCAGGAAATACGGCGTTAAATCCTGTCGAACATTGTTAACCATAGTCCCCGAACACCAGCGGGTGCCACCGCTTAATAATACCATCGCCACGGCTCGTTTCTGATCCTGCCAGTCTGCCCCTTCGGGACAGTTGACATTATTATTACAGGAACCGGAACCGCCAAAATCTTTGTCATAATCGACAACTTTCTTCGCCACATCCCATGAAAACATATTCCGGTAACCGTGAACGATACGAGAAATAGAAATTCGTCCCGGGGCACGTACATTGGCGGGTTCGTAATATTCCAGAATGGAAACATCACCTTTCACCAGTTCCGTAGCAAACTCACCATGTTCCTTATTGTTCTGGGCGCTGAACGCACCGATAACCATGCTTTTATCTTCATTATAAATGAAATATCGAGCACCTTCCGGAAGCCAGAAATCATCGTATATCAAATTGATGGAATATGCCCCCGGACATTCTATGCGCAACCGCCAAATCCGCGAACCATCGGGAAGTTTCTCCCATGTCCCCGAATTTTCCAAGTTATATTCTACATCAAACGGATACCCGAAACGAAACGGCATCGCATTTTTCATGTCTATTTCATCTTCCGCCAGTAAGGCTTCCACATCAACCTGCCCCATTGTCACAGTTTCGATTTTCGCTGTAAGCGCTTTGTTGAAACTAACCGGTGTGCCTCCTAAACTCAACTGAGCCATGGTTGAACCGGAAGTTATCAATACCAGCAACAAACTGAAAACCGTGAGACGACCTCGTGACATTACTCTCTCCTTGCTTTATATTATTGACACCTGTTTGTTGTATTTGGGAATAAGTGGATACAGGCTTGTGCCTAGAACATTACGATAGAAAAACATTGACATATTTTTTAATAGAAAACGGCGGTCTTCGCTATATTAATTTACTATAATCACTCTTTGTTGACATTCTAAAATTAATAGGGGAATACTACTTCCCCGCATGACTGACCTGAACCTTGCTCCGCAGTAACATGATTTGTAACATCGGACAGATATGCATTGTCAATCAACTTTATAATACATGATAAAAACGATATGTCAAGTTTTAATATAGTACCATACAGGTCTGGTTACACCATATTTACAACGTTGACAGAAGAAATACAATCCGTATAAAAAACGGCAACCTATTATGATTGCCGTCATCAACAACTTAGCGGGCTGTTAATTTATTTTCGTGCTTCCACTAATCGCCACACACGACCCTCGAGCTGCAATAAATGACCTGGAGTTTTAGCTAATTTTACCATCTCGACAAGTTCATTAGTGCTGGCAACTTCTTCCACCTGCTCATCGACAAACCAGTTCAAAAAACTGGCAGTCGCATAGTCGTTCTCTTTATGAGCCAGCGCCATGAGATCATGGATGCGTTTCGTGATATATTTTTCGTGCTCAAGAGCACCTTCACAGATTTCCAGACAGGATTTCCACGTTGCCTTGGGGGCATCAATTGCCTGCAGTTTCACATCTCCACCCTGCTCGAGAATATACTTGGCTATTTTTTCGGCATGTTCCCGTTCTTCAGCAGCCTGCAAGTGGAACCACCTGGCAAAAACAGGGAGATTCATGGTCTCGAGTTTATAAGCCATAGCCGCATAAATATAAAAGGAACCATATTCAGCAGCAATCTGATCGTTAAGGGCTTTAGCCATCTTTGTTGAAATCATCATATTGTTCATCTCCTCCTGATTATGTTATTTAAATATTACTCATAGAACCATTTTAATCATATTCAGTTCCCAGAAATACTTTCTTTCCGATGAAAAAGCAAGCGGATGTTATTACTATTTTTCACAATTGAAACACATTTTCAACTAATCAATAATTACATACAGGAATTGAAATACAATTGCAATTATCACCGCTTGATAAGCTCCAGGTTATGCTATATGTTAATAACAAAAGTATGTTGTCAGACAAGTGAACAAGTTGGTATTAATACGATGAATACTCCACCAGAACGGGACGGACATAATATCCAGTTGCTGGAGAAGTTACTTACAATCACAAATAGTATCTCCGATGGAGTATTCACTGTGGACCTGGATTTTCGCATTACATTTTTCAATAAAGCTGCAGAACGGATAACGGGGTATTCACAAAAGGAAGTTATCGGCAAACCCTGTCGGGAAATCTTTCATACCAATGTTTGTGAAGAAGCCTGTCCTCTCCAAAAAACAATATCAACCGGAAAACCGATTATCAACCAGCCGGTTTGCACAAGAAATAAGAGCGGACAGCGGTTACCAGTCAGTATTTCCACGGCTCTCTTAAAGGATGACAAAGGTACTATTATTGGTGGTGTAGAAACATTTCGTGATTTGAGCGTAGTGGAAAACCTGCGTAAAGATTTTGAAGCTCGTTACACATTTGAGCATATCCTCAGTCGTAACCATCGGATGCTGGAATTATTCAAAATCTTGCCGGCAATTGCAGAAAGTGGCAGTACCGTTCTCATCGAAGGAGAAAGCGGAACCGGAAAAGAGTTGTTCGCCCATGCCCTCCATAACTTAAGCCCACGCACCCGGGGACCGTTTGTCGCTGTCAACTGCGGAGCTTTACCGGATACACTACTTGAAGCGGAATTATTCGGGTATAAGGCTGGTGCATTCACTGATGCCAAAAAAGATAAACAAGGATACATCGCCACCGCCAAGGGAGGAACGCTTTTCCTCGATGAGATAGGGGATATTTCCTCAGCTATGCAGGTCAAACTTTTGCGAGTTCTTCAGGAGCGGACCTATCATCCCCTGGGAGCAACTCAAGCTGAAGAAGCCGATGTTCGTATAATAACCGCTACCAATAAACAGCTTGACGCCCTGGTACGACAGGGTGAATTTCGCCAGGATTTTTATTACCGAATCAACGTAGTCAAAATAGTTATTCCTCCATTGCGAGAACGCATCGAAGATATTCCATTGCTGGCTGAGCACTTCATTGGTCAGTTTAACAGGCTCCGTCACAAGGATATTTCCGGCCTTTCTCCAGATGCGATGAATATCCTGATGAATCATGATTTCCCGGGGAATATCAGGGAGTTGGAAAATATTATTGAACATGCTTTTATTATGAGTCCCGGAGGTATCATCCGACCGGAACATTTGCCCTCCTACCTCCACAATCAACCCCGACCAATCCCTGTTGTAGAAGTTGCCTCGACGTGGAAGGAGATGGAAGCTTTATTTATCATTGCTGCATTGAAACGTAACAACTGGAGTCGTAAAGCAACAGCCAAAGAGCTGGGGATTAACCCATCCACGTTATACCGACGCATACAACGGCTCGGTATCACGATTCCCAAACAAGCAAAAAGATAAAACTTATAAGAATACGGATATTGAATCATGGATATTGATAAAATAATGAACATCCCCGGAGTGATTGCTGTCGGAGAGTTCACTGGTGAAGGGAAAATAAAAAGTTCTATCGGAGAAATTCCGGGAAATATTATGAAACTTGCCGCCCAGATGTGTGCTCGCAACAATCAACTATTGGGAACGCAAGCCCGTGAATTTTTCAAGGCTTCCGAGATGGAATGGTTTCCGCTGGTGGGTTGGTGTATATGGGCAGGAAACTATGCAGCGATTGTATTCGGGAAAACCGGTGTTTTTGTAAAGGCAAAAGATGCCGACCTCAATCAACTGGTCACCCTGCTGATGCAAGACAATCCACAACAGCCAAACAAAGATGAAACATCCTGACCCCGGCTATAATTAAAGAAAAGCAGCAATAATGAGTTTTTCAGGGACCTTCTTCACGCATGAACTGTTGCACATGACATAGAATATTTTTACATAAACAGGAAATATTATGAACATCAAAAAGTCCAAAGATGAAATCAAGCAAGCAGTAAAAAAACATTACGCTGCTGCTATCAAACAGAAAACATCCTGCTGTAGTCCTGCTCCTGCAGATTTTGATGCTGCGGCTGCCGGTCGGTTTGTACAACTGGCAGGATACACCGATGACCAGATTACCGGGATGCCGGAAACCGTAACATCATTTGGATGTGGAAACCCGGTCAATTTTATGGATGTGCAAAAAGGTGAAGTAGTGCTCGATCTCGGTTCCGGTGCCGGGTTGGATTTGATTCTTGCTTCAAAAAAAGTAGGAACGGCAGGCAAAGTGATAGGACTCGACATGACCCCGGAAATGATTGAGACCTGCCGACAAAATCTCGCTGCTGCCGGAATAAAGAATGCTGAAGTACGGTACGGTGAAATGGAACAAATGCCGGTAGCTGACGCCGAAGTTGATTGGATTATTTCCAACTGTGTTATCAACCTGTCACCTGAAAAAGAAAAAGTCTTTGCTGAAAAGCTCATCATTGAAGATGGTCTCACAGCCGGGGGAATCCGAACGTGATTTCAGAATCAGATTACAACTTCAGGCTCATGAAAAACGGGACCAGCTTATCGAAAAGCTCCGAACCAAGTATGCCCC
>JAJRZL010000306.1 GCA_024275255.1 Candidatus Zixiibacteriota bacterium
ATAGGCTGATGAATGAATAACATGGCAGTTCGAGGTACAGGTGATTTCCTGCCCGGTTTTGGGATCGACTACATTCCTTCCCAACGGATGAGAACGCTCGGTCTGAAAACCATCATGGCACGGCTGGGTACAAAGCCCTACCGGATCGGCAATAAAAAGACACTTATACCGGGCAAAATGAGGTGAATGACAACCGGTGCAGCTCTTTACGGGATGGCTGTATTTTCCATACCGGCTGAATACATCAGGATGACATTCCATGCAGATTTGTTTTTCCGGTTTTGCCAGCAAGTTACGTTTCCCTGTTAAGTGTACTTCATGACAGTCAGTACAGCCGTTGTGGAAGAGCGGAGCATGGATGGTATATTCTATCGGGTTCTCCGGTATAAACTGGCTATGACATCCAAAGCATCTGCTTATTATTTCCTTTGTGTCACGTGGATTCTCCTTCCTGTGACAATCCAGGCATGATAATTCCATAGCCGGTCCATGCTGAACGGTTCCGCTATATTCCTTATTGTTGGAAGCTTGGGTATTTAACACGTTATCAAATCCTAATGATAGCGTTAGCATAACTGCCGACACCAATATAATAACTAATAGAGTCGACAATAGAAAATGTTCTTTTGCTCTTTTTATCACTTTAACCTGAAATCAAAATTTCTCCGTATCCTGACATATATATCATTGTTTGTAGATTTTCTCTCTTGAGAGAAATACCGCATCTTCCAGTTCATAAAAATGGTTATTGTCCGGTAAGAATACTCCAGGACATAATCACCAACCCATTCGCTGGAATTCTCGATTGTCTCTCGGCTATATGTCAGGTTCCAACTACCTTTTAATTGATTTGTCGGCGAAAACCTGACTCTTGCAAACAGGGAAATTAGATTTCTGTCCAAATTATCCTTATGATACCGGTAATTTAAGCCAAAAATGGTAGCCCAGGTACGTGACAGATAGATATTGCTTCTCAGCTCCGCAAAATAGGTTTCCTTCTTATTTATCAGGTCCCCGGTTGTCGATTTCAAATGGATAAATTCAAGCCGGGTTTGCAGGTCAACCCTCCTTGATGGTCTGCCCCGGAGACTGGTTGTAAACCGGTGGCTGGTAGAAGATGTTCCTCCCTGATAGTTGGCATCGGTTTTTGTGAAGCTGTAAAAATTGGAAAATTCCACCTGTCTGAAAATATTCCGACTAACCCCAACTGTAACATTATTGAATATCGACTGTCCGCTGGCAGTATCGGTGCGTGAATGATAACCATACCCGAATATATAACTGTTCGTCAATCTGTATTTACCGGGTGTTTTGGTCAGGTAGTACCCGGCTCGTAAAGAGAGATCAGAATTATCAGCCATCGGTTGTTCCGGTGTTTGAGAAATGGAGCGACGGCTGATAAAGTCAAGATTTAGTTGCAGAGTCTGACTGACCCAGTTTTGAGCGGAAAACGTTACTCCCTGGCGACGGGAAATTCTGCTTATTTCCCGCTCTTCACCAAAATTCAGACCGAGGTTCGCATATATCTTCTTATTGGGTCGATACCGCAACCGGGTATATGCAGTAATAGTCTCGAGAAAATTGATTTTATTATAATCTATGACCCCGTTTATCAACAATGGCTGGCTGATACCTGTCTGCCCATCGACTCGTAGTGAACGGGTAAAGTTCTTCGAGCCATTCTCAAAATCATTCTCATCTTCTATACGATAAATCATTTTAAGCTGAGCTTTTTCTTCCCATGACTGATTAGCGGTTATCTCAAAGAAGTCCCGACGCAGTTCCTGGGGATTGAGCAAAGATTTTGACGTAATCGAAGCCCGACTGGTGGTTATGGTAAGCCGGGGAATCGTGGTATAGTTCAATGATAACGTGGCACCGTTCACCTGGAAGTCGGTATGTGATTCCGATGCTGAACCGGCAAGGTTGAAGTTTCTATCAAAAGAAGAAAATAATGACAACGGGTGCCTCCCGATGGGAAGGATGGTACAGCTAAAATTATATGGCGCCAGGTATCTGCTCGATGATTTTGAAGTTGAGCCTAACACAGATACCCAGGTATCGTTATAGATCAGGTTTGAACCAAGGTTAAATGTGAATATCCGTCTATCCAGTATATAACCACGTAAATTAGCCCTGATTCTCTCGGTAAGAATGAATGTTGATGTTCTCACATCCCCGGAATTAGTCACTGAAAGACGAAATCCGGGTTCAAAATATCCTTTCAGCGAGTAATTTTGCTGTCCTTTTCCCAATGAACTTCTCTGAGCTGAGCTACTCTCACAGCCAAAGAGAATTATTAAAAAAATACAGGCAATGTATCGGTAAAGCCTTGCTCTTCCCCCCAGAAAAGATACAAACATAAAAATAATATAAACGGGGTTTTTCGTAAAGTCAAGAAGTGATGGAATCCCAATCACTTGTCGTGACACGAAAGGCACAAATAACTTTGATTTACAGATGCTCGTAAAAATGGTTTTGTACCACTCGCATCGTCACCATAATCATGAACATCATGACATGTGGAGCACTCCATGATGGAGCCGGTGTTCCCGGATGAACCGTAGAACTGTAAACCTCGAGATTTGGGAATTGATATGGTATGAATATCCGCATCAGCAGCTTGCACGACGTTATAGTCAAACGAGATGGGATGATCATTACCGAGATTTATTATTCCCGTATTTCCTCCCGGGTAATCTTCACCAATATTCGCTCCCCACCCATCGGAGTATGGCGAACCCGGGTAATAAACCTGGCCAAGCTGTTCGAACCCACCCTGCATAGTTGGAGTGGTTGGACTGGGATTGACCAACGCATTGAGAGCTGTCACCCCATCATGACAGCTTAAACATAGTTTTGAGATATTGTTGGGGGCTGCCTGCCCATCCCAGGGTGTATGATCAAGGTCCAAACCAGTGTAGGGCTGAAATGTTCCACTGGGCATTTCATGGTTCCAGAGAGGAACTGCCGGGTTAGCATTATGCGGGGTGTGACAGAAAACACAGACCTCGTTTTCATCCGTCGAAGCCCATTTGCCGCTTCCCCCCATGTTATTCGATAAATCATGGGGGGAACCAACAACAGATCCTCCGGATGCAGGCATATATCCCAATGCCACAAGCATAACCACTATGACGAGAAACCTGATCATCCGTTGATATCTTTCAACTACGTTTCAAAGACCAATTACTTCACATGGCACTTCAAACAAAGATTTGAAGCGGCTTTACTTTCATTCAGGAATGGCTGCATGTCTGCTGTGGCGCCATATTCATGGACATCATGACATGAAGAGCATTCCATGTTTGTCTGACCCGAGCCAAAGAACTCGATGTTGGAAGTTGATTTTACCGTAGCAATATCAACCAGTTCACCATCGGTTGCCTGGGCTTGGGTATAATCGAACGAAATCGGGTGATCGTTCGAGAAATCAGTACCAATATTTGCTGACGAAACCAGCAAACCGGTAGCGTCGAGCTCATTGCCGCTTCCCATGGTTGGGTTTGCGTTGTTGATCAAAGAATTGACCGCAACGGTACCATCATGGCAAGAAAGACAAAGCTTGGACACTTCGTTCGGGCCCGTGCCTGAAGTCCACTGGGTGTGGTCCAGATCCAGACCAGTGTACGGTGTGAAAGTAGCAGCTGACATCTCACGGTTCCAGAGAGGAACAGCTGGGTTAGCATTGTGAGGGGTGTGGCAGAACACACAAACCCTGTCTTGGTCGGTTGATTTGTCAGTGATAGCACCGCTGGTTGACAGGTCATGCTTCGAACCAACAATGCCCGCACTTGCACTCGATACAATGAGTATCAACCCCATCGTGAAAACGAGTAACCATTTCATAGGTGTTTCCTCCTTTAATCCAGGTTTTATTTCTATATCCATCCTAAAACAAAGCAAAATAGATGCCACAATATAGCATTTCAGCATATACGCAAAAAACATTTCTAAGAGCAGGATGTTGCATCCCCGAAACCTTAAAGAAACAAATAACCAAATGTATTACAACAACATACAAATGCGAATGGCATTGCACTTTCTGGGCTTGACAGAAAATAAAAGAAAAGGGAAATAGAGTTATTCAGTAATCAGGGTTTTATAAAATTGTGCTGTGCTATATCACACAACAGTTGGGGCAAATAACCCATCAGGGTTTTCTGGTGGTATCTGCTTCCTTGAATTTATCGCTTAAATACTGGAAGATTTCTATCCGTCGATTATATGAATTGGAGACATAAATCCTGTCATTACTGTCGACATAAAGACCGGCAGGCAGCCAAAACTCACCGGGACCAAAACCGGGTTGTCCAAAAAAGAGCAGCAGATTTCCCTTTTGATCAAAAATTTGCACATTATCGAACGCAGCATCAGCAACATATATGTTTCCGTCAGAGTCTATGCCAAGTCCTCGGGGACGGGCAAAAGTACCTGCAGTCTGCCCCAGGCTTCCGAAACTGCTTACAAAATTGAAATTCTCATCAAAAATCTGGATACGCCCATTCATGGTATCGGTTATGTATATTTTTCCGTTTTTATCAACCTTGATATTTGTCGGGCGATTAAATTCTCCCTGCTTCTCTCCCGGTTTACCAAATTCACCGATTTTATTTCCTTTGGTATCAAAAACTTTGACCAAATCTTCGACCGTGTCAAGAATCAGGATACGATTGTTTTTTCTGTCGTATGCAATTCCGGTGGGTCTGCTAAACTGCTTGGCGCCGATATTCAATTTGAAATTGAAATCCTTGTCAAAACAATACACGGTATTAAGTTTCGTATCCGTTACAAAGACTTCGCCACTATCGGTCACAGCGACATCTATCGGCTGGAGCAACCTGCCCTGTCCGGATTCACCGATAAACCTGAGTATGTCTTTCTTATTATCAGCATTTAAGTCAAAAACATATACTCTTCCACCACCAGTATCAGCAACATAGATACGCCCTTTCCTGTCAGTTACTACCCCGTATGGTTTTACCAACTGATTCTCGTCATCGCTTCCGACAAGATTCTCTTTGAACCTGCTTAATGAACTTTGATAAATATCTTTTGCCGATGAGATATTGCGTATCCACTTAATCCGTGGTTTTTCCGGTGGCAGGGGCCAGAATAAATCGACTTTTTTTACAGCTTTGCTGCCGCAACCGGCAAGTACCGCAAGGATGAGCAAACTACTTATAACAACGACAAGGGAAACAACTCTATTCATACTGTATCTACTCAACAATTTATTGATTATCGTTTCAGACTATTCCTGGCTTTTTGTTTTCACTTCAACCTTTTTCTGAATACATTCATTCTGGGATATTTTAGACAGATAGTAACGACAGTTCTTGCATTCAAGGGTATAATCAAGCAATTCCTTACAACGTGTCGTTTCATATTCCCAACAATTATAACTCCTGTCTTTATACACCTGGCACATCGACCTGATCGACTCGGCGCATCCGACAAACTCCCAGCAATGCATTTCATGCTCATGGGAGCCACTCTTCTCGGCTGAGTGTTTTTTGCTGATGATTAACTTTTTTTCTGTCAAAATAGGCTCACTCAGCTACTTGTCAGGTTATGAATACTCTATTCCTATGTCAACAAGGATTTACGGCATATTTTTATCTTATATACAGCCATTTTTTCATTCAGGAACAGAGGTGCAGTTTTGGGTCAATAAGTCAAAATCCATCGGTTATTTCTTTTTATTGCGATGGCCGGTATGACATTCCAGGCACTTATCCTCAAATGAGCCCGAACGAGAAGAGAGTGTCATTGTTATATCCGTACCGTGGTCTTCAACAACCTTGTACTGGTGACACTGATTACACTCTGCTGAAATTGATGATCGATAAGGTTTGCCCCATTCCGGTGTCAACTGGTTCAAGTGGCATGGCACCGAAGAACATAACTTGGTTGCCGGATCATAGCTTGCATCAGTCAGCACCCAACTGTTACTGTTGTACACAATGGTGTCAACAGGATCAAAACTTACATCTTTATTGCCATTTACATGGAACGCTTTATTGGCAAGAGGAGCACCTCCGAAATATGTTATATCCGAAGCATCACGGGACCAGGCCATTGTAGCTGTTATCGTGCTGTAATGACAAGTACGACACTGGATAGGATCGAACCCATGGTTCCAGAAATGGAAGTCTTCGTAACCACTTTCATTAATCCAAGCATGGGAATTGCCTACTCCAGCTTGTACTTCCGGATATGAAGTTTGTGGTCCATTACGATGACATCCATTACAATTGATATGGGGATCTTCCCAATTAACACTTGCATACATTCTTGTTTCTGTCACAACATAAGGATCATAAGTCAGGTTACCGTTGGCATCAGTTCCGGTGGGATTCGAAATAGGATCCGGTGAGGACCAGTCCGTACGGCTGTGACAATAAACATCGGAACAGGTCCCATTGGTATATGGGATACTGTCAACATCATAATATACAACCCCACCCGGAGTGTACGTGGCTGTCGAGGGGTTCAGGCTCTTCAGACTTCCATTGGGAGCGTTGCTGTTATATAATTCCACATCAACAGTACCATTCCGATGCATATCCTGTGACATGGGATGACATGTTCCACAGGCAAAGATATATTGACTTGTGTTTGACAGGTTCTCCGTGCTTCCATAGGAAGCCAAACTTACATCCCCGCCAAAATGCGTGGCGTGGGCACCGCTTGACGGCGGAGCGCCATGACACATATCACACCCGCCAACTTCCTGCGGATCCCAGTTGGCATCCTGATGACATGCCAGGTTAGAACAACTTCCGGGAGAACTTCCCCGGACACCATTTGTCCAGGTAGCAGAAGCCCCGGCGGCAGGGTGGAAATTAACATACGCCTGCCCATTGCCGTTGGTATGGAAACCGGTTCCGGGACCACGTTCGTAATGGCAAAGAGCACACTGCGAACCGGTATTATCGACCGAAACCTGCAAATGTTCCTGGTGCTTGCCAACTTCGTATGAATCCGAGGCACCGTAAATATCAACCGGGGGAGCGGCATTCACACCCGGAGTTCCATGACAACTGGTACAATTAGCCTGAAAACTTGATGTGTGGGGATGGCAGGTTGTACAATCAGAACCAACATTATGAGTATGATCACCACTGGCGTTGTTGCGATGATAATTTGTCTGGGTATGACAGGTTTCACAAATTCCATCATAATTCGGCGCACCGTGAATAAAATCGAGTGAATCGGCAAAGACCACTGCTTTGGTTTGTCCTGCGGGTGTAGTGATTTCACTTTTAATATACTTATGGGGCCAGACCGCCTGATGATGGTGGGGATTATGGCAGTTTTCACACCAGATAGTATCATTTGGAACAATATGAATATCGGCTGCCGTGGCTGTTCCACCAAGAGAATGGCAGCTCTGACAAACAGTAAAGGAAATCCAGTCATCAGTAAGAGGGTCAGGTTTATTTTGATAGTCAACATGACATAAGGCACAGGAATTTGTCCCCCCTAAATAGAGGTGGGGCGGATCGAGACTAAGAGGTTCGAGAGTTTCATTCGTATCGGCACTGAGTGAAACTGTCAATACCATTATCAATCCGATAATGAAAACGATAGCTAACAGAGCGTGTAATCTATTCACGAATTATATTCCCTTACTTAATAAGAAGCATACTCCTGGTTTCGCTTCTTACACCTTCAACCAACCGGTAAAAATATATACCAGAGGCAACCTGATTACCAGAATAATCTGTTGCCTGCCATTCAATCGAATAGTGTCCTTTCTCCAGGAAGCCATCGACCAGGGTATTCACGTTCTGGCCAAGGATATTAAATATCTGAAGAGTAACATTTCCGGATTGAGGAAGAGAGAAGTCAATATGGGTGGAGGGGTTAAATGGATTCGGATAATTCTGTTTGAGGACCAGGTCATCCGGGAGCAGAACATCGTCATCGGTTTCCTCATCCACATCAGTAACCATGCGGTCAAATATTTCAACCTTTCCGGAACCAAGGCAGGTAACAAAAAGGTTATCATCATGATATACCACATCCATCGGGACCTTAAACTCACCGGCTTGACTCCCGAACTTCCCGATAGTCCCGAGATAATTCCCGCTATAATCCAAAACCTGGACATTTGACTGGTAAGAATCGACAACATAAAGGTTGCCGTTTTTATCACAGTCCAATCCCTGGATAAATGAGAATGTCCCCTCAAAAATCCATTCAAACGTCACCGGATCCTGATAAGTACGTTGCCCAAAAGAATACAGGTAGTTTCCATCCAGGTCAAAAACAACAATTCGAGAATTCCCCTGGTCTCCGACAAATACTTTATCAACAGACTCATCCAACGCCAAAGCCACCGGGAACTGAAACTGCCCGGCTTCGCTGCCTTCAGCACCAAACTCAAAGAGAAACTGCCCGGCAGCATTGAAAACAACTATGTGATTGGCTTTGGAATCAACAATGTAAAGCGTACCGGTCGAACTCACTTCGATATCATTAACCTGGCTGAAAGAATAAGCGAGAGCACCTGTTTTATCGCCGGTGTTACAGTTATAGATTTCAACCATGGAACCGCTGCTTACAAACAATTTATCATTGAATGTTGCAACGGCAAGCGCCTGGTTGATATGCGGGAAATTATCCATGTATGTTCCAAACATATCATGGACAGTGACTCTATCAACTTTTCCCTGAGAGATAAAGATCCGCCCCAAATCATCAACTGCAATTTTGAGGGGAGCTTCTACACCCGTGGTCAGCGTTTCGTAATAGTTAATATATGGATATTCTTTGGCAGAAACACCATTAGGAAAAATAATGAAAAGAAAGAGTAGCCCTATAATCAAAAATTTTAATTTATAAATATTATACATCTCTACCCACAATTTGTTGTGTGTGTATTTACCAACACCAAACCAATTAGAGCAAATCTCGTGCCACCAGGACCAACAAATATAGTAGTTATAGAGCTGTTTTTGTTTTATGTAAAATATCCCTCTAATTTATGAGTAACCAACAGCATAACGGTTTAGATATATGCCGGAAAGGCTCAAAAACAAACGACGATGCTTCTAAAAAATTACCTATTGTAGTTCAAGCCTTCAAAATGGGGCATATCACCCGTTTTGTTGTGTCATATACCCCAACACCAATTGATTGTTTTGCTATATACTATATAATGTTACGGTTGCGTACCATCATGGCATTCATAGCACCCGATTTCTTTCCATGCCTCATCAATATCTTCCGGATGTTTAAACTCCAAACCATCAGATGTTGTCGACATTTCCTTTTCTCCATTCAAACTCAAAGAAAGGATAGCATGGCAGGTGGTGCAGTCATGTGAGATTTTCAAACCATCTTCACTCTCATGGTTACCTTCATGGCATCGCATACATCCCTGGCTTGTAAAATGCCCGATATTTGTGGGATATTCGGTCCACCGAACTTTCATTTCAGGAAAGATATTACGCTTAAAAGCATTTTGAACCGCTAAAATAGCCTTTTATATATCAGGGAGTAACGAATCATATACTTCACTGTACTCACTTTTATAGAACGTAGTTATCGTGTTGGCAATTCCTTTCATGGCAGATTCCGTATCTTCATATTCAGCAGCCATAGCTTCAACTGATATCCGTTTGATAGCCGGCAGATTACGATTTACTTTCCCTGAGTGGATAGCTTTATCAACAGCATAATCTGGTGAGAAAAAAGCATGACTGGGACGGTTGTGACAGTCCAGACAATCCATTTTCCGCTTGGGAAGCGTTTGAATTTCTTCAGGAGTCAATGGTTCATCCGTGTTTTGATAAATCGTTACCCTGCCTGTTCTTTTATCAGTTACCTTAATCCAGGGAATTTCCTGTCGTTTAATATCACGGGCAATATACTCAACCTCCACTCCGACATTCATGTGCCAGTGAATCCCTGAAGTTTGCTCAAGTAAAGGATCCCCGCCACCGGTTTTAATAATCATATCGAGGTAGAAAGGTGTATTCTCATCATCATACATATAATGATTAAATTGCCGCTGCTGTGCACCATAGGTTTTTTCGGGCCAGTGACATTCCTCGCATGTTTCCTGAGCCGGACGGAGATTTTTAATGGGTGTGGGAATGGGGCGTGGATATTTATTAAACAATACGGCATACACCTGGTATGCACCGGACAATTTAGATTTCACATACCAACCGGCACCGTACCCGACATGACACGAAGCGCAAGAAACCCTGGCATGAGGGGAGTTGCTGTACGCGGTATATTGAGGTTTCATCACGGTATGACAGGTGGTTCCACAAAACTTGACCGATTCACTGAAATGATACGCTTTATATGTTCCGAACGAACCGATCAGAATAAAGATAATAGTACCCAGCAAAAACATAATGGTGGCGTTTCTATGGCTCCGGCGATTGAAATCTATAATGGGCCATTTCACCCGGACCGGTTTGTCTCCACGACGCCACCTTCGCCATTCAAAGAACATCCCAACAGGGATAAGTAATAATGAAAAAACAAGCGCTAACGGTAAAACAACATAAGAAATAATTCCGAAATAAGGGTTAGTATCTTCATAGAAATAACCTGTTATCAGCAAAAGAATAATAGCCAAAACAATGATTATTGAAATATACGCCCCAATGATGCTGATCTTGTTATGAGTCAGTCGTGGGAATTTGAATTCAAACAACTTTTCACCTCTGAGTTGAAATTACCTATTGTTAACAAAAGTTTCCGATACTCATTATTTATTTTATTGGTTCACAAGCGCTTTGTGGACAACACAAAGTGGTATCGCCCACCATTTATAAAAAAATCAAACTGTATCAACCTTCGTGTATTCATAAAGTCATAATATCCAACTTACACGATATTAGCCAGCAATATAGATTAAAATTACAAATTGTAGACAGTAATAGTATTGTTTTTTTATTCTGTGTTAATGAAATGACAAAATGTATACCGCGCGCTGTTTACCAACTCCAAATATTGATTGTGCAGACCGGTTCCGCCCGTAAGCGGTATTGCAAATGAGACTCTGTCAAAGTTGTCGTGGAGCCGTCAAGGTAGAAACCAGGATATACTGAATGAAAACATTTTTCAAGTTACCCGAAACCGCCCAGGTGGAAAAGGCTCTGATAAGAAATGCAAGAGAAGGTTTGATGTTTCTAAAAGTCCCCAAAGAAATAAGCAGCCTGCACTAACTCCGACAGACTGCTTGATGGTATTGCATGTAGTTTTGACTCTCGTTATGAAGTTACCTTAATAGTTGCCGGAACCGCTTTTTCCGGAAGGATGTTTTCTACTTCGCTGAATAACTTGTTCAGGTCCTGCAGAAACCTGTCTTTTTGTTCTGCGCTGAACTGTTCGGCAAGATTCCGGTAATATTCAATAGCGGTGTTGAGATTCTGCTTGAAGTTCAGGAAATACTTTGTTGTTTTATCCACTAACCCCTCCGAGGTTCTCTGGATTTCCCGACGTAAATAATCAACATAAATTGACAATTCTTTAATAAACATGTGCGGACGGTCGGGATTCGTGATAAGCGAAAGCCGTCCGTAAATATGACCGACCATTTCCTCAAGGGAGAATATTCCATTAAAGTTAACAATATTCGGTCCGCAACAGATAGCCGGATGGGCTTCTTTCTCTAAACGGTATTTCAAGATAGCACTGCCTGCAACATCATGGCAAATACATGATTTCACCGTTATAGACTCTTCCTGACGTCGGGCTTGTTGCGGTGACATATTGCTTTCCGCCAGTTGTTTTAATTTTTTCTTTTGGTATGTCCGTGAAGCACGACAAAGCGGCACATTGGTAAACTCGGTATTGGAAATGAGAAAACCTTTCGGGCAGGGACTTCCCGGTTTATTCATACCGATACGGCGGGCATGTATTTCTTCACTGGCGGATTTACGCAATATCCAGAACGGTACTCCCAGAGGTGAACGATCACTTAAATATACATCGTCATCATTATGGGCAGCGACCAGTTTCTCAAGGTGAATATCATCGACATTGGTCACTTCCGGAACCAGCAAAAAGGGAGTACCCCAACCGGTACTGTCGATACCGTAATATTCAAGCAAAAACTTTTGTTCATCAGCAGTGCCTATGCCACCCTGCATCGTAATGCGAATCTTTTGTGGTTCCTGAAGCGGGGCACGTTTTAGCTCAACAAGCGCTTTATTGTATAATTTATGGAGTAATTCCGTCAGTTCCGTCTTCCGGTTTTTGAACTCCTCTAAGATAGGTCCGGTCAAATGACCTTCAGTAGCAAACGCATGTCCCCCGCAGTTCAAGCCGGACTCAATCCTGTATTCCGAAACCCACAGCCCTCTTTTTGCCAAATACTTACCCTGTATTATCGCCGAACGAAAATCACTTACCTTCAGCACAATCTTTTTCCTGAGTATGCCGGAATCATCGGGGAAGAAATCATCAAACATGGCAAGGTAACTGAAAAGTCGTGGATTAATTCCTGCTGAAAATATCACAGAAGACCGTAGGGTACTTGTTGCATATCCACGCAGTGCAGCCATGGCATCGGAAAACTCCGGCGCCAACTTAGTCCCCCGCCGAAAAACATCACGGTCCAGTTTGGTCATGATATTCACATCAATGCTGCCCGGGACCACTTTATGACGCAACGCCTCCTGTTGCTGTTGTTTTTTCTTTTGGTCTGGTTCGGCAAGCATATCAAGATACTCCTGTCTAAGAGACGAATCAGGGAGCATCTCGAAATAGCGAGTAATATCACTTCCCGGCTCAAACGGCTCGGCGCGTAAGGTATTTATCTGTTCGCGTACCTGCTCATCTATAAAGTTCAGATAAGAGGTGATACGTTCTGCCCGGGAATTATCATTATTTTCAGATATCTCTTCGTATTTCCGGTTGAGCTTTGTAAAATGGTATTTTCGCATTTGCTCAATGAGGATATCATCAGTGAGCGAAACCACCGAAGAAATACCATACTTTGCCACTCTCAACGGAGTGTCAATACTAAAACCTGTTCCCATAACCGGTATATGAAAAAGGTGTGGGGAGTCATTTAATAAATTCATAAACCAAGATGGCCTTTTTCTTCGCTAAAGTCAATCTAATAATACCCCCGAATAAATAATGCAATATATGAAAGCAGCAGCCGAACACAGGTGCTAATAAGCCATTTCATGATTCAAGCACACAGCAAACCAACACAACAGACGATAAGCCATTAGCTTTCAATGAATAACATAGACCTTATTTATCTTTTATGCCGATTTATCGGATGCTGGAGTAGGGAAAAAGGCTGCTAAAAAGGGCGTTGCATTTTGTAGAAAATCCATGTAAGTTACTTTGATATTGTGCGCGAAAGTGGCGGAATTGGTAGACGCGCTGGATTTAGGATCCAGTTCTGCAAGGAGTGGGGGTTCGAGTCCCCCCTTTCGCAATGTTGATGAATAACGGAACCGGCTTATAATATAAGTCGTACAACCTTTCAGCAAAGGGATACAAGTGAAAGTTGCAGTAAAAGAGCTCGAAGATCTGACCCGCGAACTATCGGTTGAGGTAGATGCGGGAGTGGTGAAAGAAAAACTTGATGAAAAGTTCGCCGAAGTACGACGGAATACGGAAATAAAGGGGTTCCGCAAAGGCAAAGTACCGATGGACATGATAAAGTCCATGTTTGAGCGTAACGTGAAAATAGATGTTGCTGATGAGTTGATACAGGAAACATTGCCAAAAGCAATTACTGAACAAAATCTCAAAATCGCCACTACTCCCTCGATTACCGCTTTTGATTACACCGACGACGGAAAACTGACTTATGCCGTGAAACTGGAAGTGTTCCCGGTAATTGAGAATGTGAACTATGACGGTCTGAAAGTAACTTCAATAGCAACTGATGCAAGCGACAGCGAAGTCGATGAGCTGGTAGATTCCGTACGAAAAGGATATGCCGAACACCGGGAGGTTGACCGGGCGGTTCAGGATGGTGATATTGTTGTGGCTGACTTGCATAAAGTGCATGACCCCAAATTGGTAC
>JAJRZL010000307.1 GCA_024275255.1 Candidatus Zixiibacteriota bacterium
ATTTTTAGTCTGTGCCATTGCCGAAACAAATCGGGCGCCTTTTGATTTACCGGAAGCGGAATCGGAGTTGGTTGCCGGGTATCATACGGAATATTCCTCGATGCGGTTTTCTATGTTCTTTATCGGTGAGTATGCCAATATGATTGCGGTATCGGCGGTAGCAACCACATTGTTCCTTGGTGGTTGGCAGGGACCGTTCTTACCTCCGATATTGTGGTTTGGTTTGAAAGTATTCTTATTTATGTTCTTTTATATATGGTTACGGGCAACCTTCCCGAGGTTCCGGTATGACCAGTTGATGGCGTTTGGATGGAAAGTGCTGTTCCCACTGGCATTGTTGAATACAATGGTGACAGCTGCAATTGTTATGTTAACGGATTGGTTCTGAGGCGGTAACGTATGAAAGATGTACTAAAAGCACTCGGAAACAGCATCTTGAAGACCCCGCTTGGTTTGTTAATCACAATCAAGCACCTCTTCAAAAAACCGGTAACGCTGGACTATCCTCGAAAGAAAAAGCCGATGGCACCCCGTTATCGGGGACGGCACTACCTTGAACGGTACAACGACGGGACGGAACGGTGTGTCTGCTGCGGTCTCTGTGCCGCATCGTGCCCGGCTGATGCGATATACATGGAGCCGGAAGAAACGGAACATGGTGAGCGTCGGGCAAAGGTGTATGAAATTAATTTGTTGCGGTGTATTTTCTGCGGGTTCTGTGAAGAAGCCTGCCCGGAAGAAGCGATTTTCCTTGGGCAGGAGTATGAGTTCTCCGATGACAACCGCGACTCGTTTATCTGGACGAAAGAGCAAATGTTAGTGCCCCATCCGCGAAAAGATAATCCGTTTAAGAAGATTATCCGACGGGTACGAAAAGTGTATGGTGTGACGGATAAGAATCGATGAGTCTTGATGTAATCATATTCGTTATCTCTGCTATTGTTGCTGTGTTTGGTGCGACGATGATGATTGCTCAGCGCAACGCAGTGGCATCGGTGTTGTATCTTATCCTGTCGCTGGTAGCACAGGCGGTGCTGTATATTCAATTGAACGCACTGTTCCTTGCGGCGTTGCTGATAATTATTTATACTGGCGCCATCCTGGTCTTATTCCTGTTCGTTATCATGTTGTTGAACCTGCGGGGCAGTGAAGAGCTGGTAGATAAATCATCATCACTCGGACGGGTAACAAAATATCTTGTTTCCTTTCTTCTTGTACTTGAATTGGTGTTTGTCGTTCGCAGCAGCTTTTTCCCCTCGTCTGTTGGCGGCGGTGTTATGACTTCGGTAAAATCAACCGGTTTTGGCTCGGTCGAAGGGGTCGCAACCTTGCTTTTTACTCGTTACTTGTATCCGTTCGAGTTGACTTCCATTCTGTTATTAGCTGCGATTGTCGGGGCAGTGGTGATGGCAAAACGTGAACGCAATGCGACTGCACCAGCTCCCCGGGAAGACAACGTCACAGAAGAGGTGAAAAGGTAATATAGCATGATACCCATATCGGCATATTTGATTGTTGCGGCGGTATTGTTTGGTATAGGTACGGTGGGTGTCCTTATCTCGCGGAATATGATTGTTGTGTTTATGTGTGTCGAGTTGATGCTCAATGCGGCGAACCTGGCACTGATTGCCTTCTCGCGGGCATTGAATATTATGGATGGGCATGTGTTTGTGTTTCTTGCCCTGGCTGTTGCGGCAGCAGAGGCAGCGGTAGGTCTGGCGATAGTGCTGGCAGTGTACCGCAACCGAGAGACAGTGAATATTGACCGTTTTGATATGATGAAATGGTAAACGAGAGCTAACGTATGGCTGACTATTTATATCTTATACCGTTGTTTCCGCTCATCGGCTTTTTGATTAACGGTTTACTGTTAGGAAAGCTTTCGCGTTCAATGGTCAACCTGGTAGCATGTGCATCAGTAGCGGCATCGTTTGTCGTTTCATTACTTTTGTTTTTCGATTTGAAATCATTGCCACCTGACAGCCGCGTTATTGAGCAGGTATTGTTTACCTGGATTCCATCGGGAACGCTCCATGTCAACTTCGGTTTTTTACTTGACCCGCTGTCGGCAGTGATGATTCTGGTTGTAACCGGAGTGGGGTTCCTCATTCATGTTTATTCCACCGGCTACATGAAACATGACCCCGGTTTTGGACGGTACTTTGCTTATTTGAATTTGTTTACGTTCTCTATGCTGACCCTGGTGCTGGCAAATAATTACCTGTTGATGTTTGTCGGCTGGGAAGGGGTCGGGTTGTGTTCCTACCTGCTTATCGGGTTCTGGTTTGAAAAGAAATCAGCATCCGATGCCGGGAAGAAAGCATTTATTGTCAACCGGATTGGTGATTTCGGATTCCTGATTGGCATGTTCCTTATTTTCTGGCATGTCGGTTCCCTTGATTTCCGTGTTGTCATGGAACAGGCACCGATCGTCTTTATTGCAGGAAGCGGACTGGTTACTGCTATTTGCCTGTTGCTGTTTGTCGGTGCGACCGGTAAATCCGCCCAGATACCGCTATATGTCTGGTTGCCGGATGCCATGGAAGGTCCGACCCCTGTTTCTGCATTAATACACGCAGCAACGATGGTTACCGCCGGTGTGTACATGATTGCCCGAACAAATATTTTGTATATGATGGCTCCCGATGCTCTTATGGTCGTTGCGATAATCGGAGCAGCGACAGCATTGTTTGCGGCTACTATTGGGTTGGCTCAAAATGATATCAAGCGCGTTCTTGCCTATTCGACGGTAAGTCAATTGGGATATATGTTCCTTGCTTGTGGGGTAGCATCGTTTACTGCCGGTATTTTCCACCTGATGACCCATGCGTTTTTCAAAGCGTTATTGTTCCTCGGTGCCGGTTCTGTTATCCATGCGATGTCTGAGCAACAGGATATGCGGTATATGGGAGGGTTGAAAAAATACCTGCCGATTACCTATATTACCTTCCTGTTGGCAACATTGGCTATTTCCGGTATTCCGGGATTCTCCGGTTTCTTCTCGAAAGATGAAATCCTCTGGAAATCGTTCTCGTCAGCGAATGGACATCCGATTCTCTGGGCGATTGGGTTTGTCACAGCCGGATTGACGGCATTTTATATGTTCCGGCTGGTGTATATGACGTTCCACGGGAAAGAGCGGATGGATGATGAAACCCGTAAGCATATCCATGAGTCGCCATATTCCATGACCGTGCCGTTGATGGTGCTTGGTGTGCTTTCGGTAATTGGCGGATGGATTGGGATTCCCCATATATTCGGCGCTACCAATTACTTTGAGCATTGGTTGGAGCCGGTCATGGCTGCCGGGAAACATTTTGCTCCTGTCCATACAGCCGCTGCGGAAAGCGGGGGAGCGAGTACGGAATGGATGCTTATGATTTTAACGGTCGTCTTCGTGCTGGCAGCTATTTTTATTGCCTATCTCTTCTATAATAAGAGAACCGAGCTTGCTACTGCCTGGAGACAGCGTCTGACAGGAGTTCATAATCTATTGTTGAATAAATATTACGTTGATGAAATATATGGTGCCATTATCGTGCGACCTGTTATCAACCTGTCGCTCTTTTTGTGGAAGGTTGTTGATGTCGTCTTTATTGACGGGTTTATCAACGGGTTCGCCACGATGTATGACGGTTCCTCGGAATTTATGAGCAAAATGCAAACCGGACGTGTGCGCAGCTATGCCACCTTGTTTGTTATCGGGGTTGTGATTCTCATAGCATATATGGTAATGGAATAATTATATGGATAACCAGATACTTTCGCTTGTCATCTTTTTCCCGCTTATCGGCGTTATCCTGTTAATGCTGGTACCGAAAGACAGGCATGACAGTCTGAAATCAATTGCGCTTATCGTATCGATTGTCACTACTGTCTTGTCGTTCTGGCTTTATGCCATGTTTGATCCCATTGCCAACGGTATGCAGTTTGAAGTAAATATCCCCTGGATTACTTCGCTGGGGATTCATTACCATCTTGGTATCGACGGGATTTCACTGTTGTTGATAGCCCTGACCACTATTCTTACACCCCTGGCAATTCTTTCGTCCTGGTCCTCGGTAACGAAAGCGGTAAAGGGATATTATATCTCAATGTTGTTGCTTGAAGTCGGAATGATAGGGGTGTTCTGCGCCCTGGATTTATTCTTATTCTATGTTTTCTGGGAAGTCATGCTGGTGCCGATGTATTTCATCATTGGTATCTGGGGGGG
>JAJRZL010000308.1 GCA_024275255.1 Candidatus Zixiibacteriota bacterium
CAGATTTTTGTGGCTGCGTTTGTACATTGCCACGGTTCGATTAAACAGATGGAGCAATTTTTCGGGGTCAGCTATCCCACCATTAAAAGCCGTTTGAACAAAATAGCCTCCAAACTGGAATTTGCGAAAAGCAATATCGTGAAAACACAAGACAGCGAATCCCCTCTTGATAAATTAGAACGTGGAGAAATCACAGTTGAAGAAGCAATTCAAGCGTTAAAAGAAAGGAGCAAATCATGAATGAAGAAAAACGTCGTATCTTAGACATGCTTGCCGAGGGAAAGATTAATACCGAAGAAGCGGAGAAACTGCTCGATGCCCTGGGAGAAAATAGTACTCGTTCCACGGAAAAGCCAGACAAGTCCGACAGTGCGGATAAAAGAAAGCCTAAGTATTTACATGTCCAGATAGAGGAAGGAGGAAATCATACTCGGCAGGAGATAGTCAATGTGAAAGTACCTATTCTCCTGCTGAAAACCGGTATGAAATTGAAGTCATTCCTCCCCAAGGAAATACGCGGGAAAATATCGGGTCATTTACACGAACACGGCTTGCATTTCGATCTGGATAATATGAACACCAGGGATCTGGATGAACTGATGGTTGCTTTGGCAGAAACCTCAATTGATGTGGAAAGTAATAATGAAAAAATACGGATATTTTGTTCATAACAGTAACCGGGAATGAAAAGATATGGTATGTAGTTAAAAGAATGGTACTTTAGCCACAGGTGCGCACCTGAACTTACCCCTTCGTTACCATATTATAGAATAAGATACCATAAACACCCCGATAAAAAAATGTTGTTGCTTATCCATACCTCATCTATATTCAACGTATGGACCAGGAACAATTAGAGTTTTTTATGAAGCTTGCTTTTCAGGAAGCCCAAAAGGCATTTGATGAAGATGAAGTGCCGGTGGGAGCGGTTATCGTGTTTGACAATAAAGTCATTGGTCGCGGGCATAACCGCACGATGCAGCTTCGTGATGCCACGGCTCATGCCGAGATGATTGCTTTGTCGGCAGCATACGATCATTTTGGTGACTGGCGTCTGGAGAATTGTACCCTTTTTTCAACCCTTGAACCATGTACGATGTGCAGCGGAGCAGGTGTGTTGTCACGATTACAAAAGATTGTCTTCGGCATTCGTGATCCCAAGTTTGGCGGTTGCGGTTCCATTTTCAATATTCCTCGAGAACGAAAACTAAATCATCAGATTGAAATTATCGAAGGAATTATGGCTGAAGAAATCAGCCAGTTGATGCGTCAGTTCTTTGTAAAACTGCGCCAGCAAAAGGAACAGATACATTGATACCACTTGATTCCAGACAGGAAAGAGAATTAAAGAAAAGTCGGCTATTTGCCTGGCTCATGGGTGTGATTGCCCCGGGACTATACCTGATTGTAACACCAGTTATTAAGGTAACACCAAACTATTCTGCCCGGATGAACATGATGTTCTATATCCTTCTGGTTATTGCTATTGTACAACCGGCGCTGTTTTTCATAATCAGGAAATTTCAAATCTCCATGTACCAAAAAAGCACCCAGACAAATATGTCAACAGCACAGTTTTTTACTTCTCTTTCTCTTATCAGGATGTCCTTTGTCGATGCCGTGTATTTGTATGGGTTGGTCATTTATATTCTTACTGATGACTTGATGAAAATGCTCTGGTTTTATCCGATTGGCGCGGTCTGGCTATATATCCACTGGCCCCGCCGGGAACAGTTCGAGCATTTTTTACAGGAGAATAGATAGTATGAACCTGGACCGCTCAAATTATGATGAACGTGATTTAAGCCAGCTGATTGTCAAACCCCTCTTTTTCGGATTGGGGGTCAATATCGTTATCCCGGTTGCCCTGTTGATGGTTTGTTACTATTTGACCAATAACAGTATGATTGATAACAAACTGGGAGATTTTGCCAATATCCTCTTTTTCATTTTTGGAGCAATTGCTGTATTCGGGGCGGTTTTTTCATTGTGGTGGTACAGGAAAATAGTCAAACGCCCCATGATCCGAAAAGTGGAAACATTTGACGATGATTTTTCAAGTGAACTGGTAAAACGGTGTCGTCCGGTATTCCTGTTGATAGCTTCCATAGCCCTGTTGGGTATTACCTATTTCTTTTTGACCGGACGATTTTACGAAACAGTCGTTTTTGTCGTGTTTTCTTTCGTTGTCTTTCAAGTCGTCCGCCCCCGTTTTGGCTCCATGAGAAAGCTGCTCAAACACCAGGAAAAACTGGTGAAAGAAGGAAAATTCCTTATCGACTGATGAAGTTGATTGCTATCACCATTTCTATTTCTCACACAATAAATACTGTCAATTCAAATACTTTACTTTTTGAAAATAACGACAATCTCAGTATGTCGTACCTTCACAAAAACGCCCCAAAAAACCTGAGACCTGTACCACCGGAACATGCTACGTAACTATTCAAACATGTAACCACAGAGCGTTCCCAGGCTGAATACCTGTTCAAATAATTTGGAACTGTTTACAGGGGATATGACCAGAAGATTATTTTAACACTTTACAAATAATGCCTGATTTGTATACTAACTGCCGGACAGAGAAAAGCTGTCCTGTATGTTTCGATATGTCTGGTAAATCGGAGAGGTGGCTGAGTGGTCGAAAGCGGCGGTCTCGAAAACCGTTGTACCCTCGCAGGTACCCAGGGTTCGAATCCCTGCCTCTCCGCCATATTTCATATGTGTTATCCTGACGTTTTGTGAGGGTAACTTTTGGTCTTACGAAATCAATCCATTTCCAAGTTCATTCCAGTAACCTCACCATACTTGATATATTCCGGCCATATTTTTATTACACTTCATTCCGGGCAGATAGTTTACACTATGGTATATCCAACCTATCAGGAGGTGCGTTATGCTTTGAATAGAAACAAGTGTCATGGATGAGCGAATGAAGTTTATTGGTTGTTTGTTATCCGCCGAGAAGATGGCTCCTCTCATTGCCTTTGTCAACGAATACAACAACAAGCGTCCCTATCAGGTGCTTGAGATGAAGTGCCAAGGAGTTGTATATGAAAAATCGCAGAAACAATACACTGAACTCCCCGATGGCGACTTTTACTGATGGTCTGAAACTGGCCAAGAAAGCGAAATGGAACGGTGAAGAAAAACTGACTGCCTAACCTACACCTCTCAGAAGTAAATGACTGTCAAAGCAAGTATCGTTCTGTACACCTTACAGGCTGTCGGGTTGTATTTCTTTTACGGACTCTCAAAGTATTTGTGGCTTTTACAATCAGTGCGGCAGGATCTGTTCTCCTGCAACATGCTTTCAAATGATTGACCTATCAACAACTATAATACGGCTGAGTTGATAGTACGACTGACTTATCAAGATACATCCGTATTGATTTTATACTTTTTCATTCTGTACCGGAGTACATCCCGTGATACCCCCAGTATATCCGCAGCTTTCGTTTGGTTTCCCCCCGCTTCTTTCAATGCTTGTTTTATCATGGCAGCTTCAAATTCATTGAGGGTGAGATCATTTTTTAATGGTGCAATCTCCTGTGGAGCAGGTATCGACATATTTGTTCTCTGTTTCAAAATGATATGCTCTCTTAATATCGTATTCCCTGATTCAAGCAGTACCGCCCGCTCAATAACATTGCGAAGTTCCCGAATATTACCGGGCCAGTCATGCTGCAACAGCAGCTCTTGAGCATCCGGACTGATAGCAGAAAAATCCTTGTTCAGTTGCAGTGAAAATTCATGCATAAAATGTTCTGCCAATAATAATATATCTTCCCCTCGTTCCCGTAAGGGTGGCAAATGTATAGGAATTACATTCAACCGATAGAACAGATCACGGCGGAATTGCTTTTTATTTACCGCATCCTCCAAATCCATATTTGTAGCGGTAATGATCCTCACATCAATCTCCAAATCCACCACACCCCCAACACGGCGGAAATGCTGCTCATCAATTATCCTGAGTAACTTCCCTTGCAGGATTAATGGTAAATCTCCTACCTCATCGACAAACACCGTACCGCCATTAGCCAGCTCGAACATTCCTTTTTTTACCGAGCGGGCATCGGTAAATGCCCCTTTTTCATGTCCAAACAGTTCCGATTCAAGAAGGTTTTCCGGTATCGTGGTACATTCTATTGTGATATATGGTTTATCAGCCCGATTGGATTCATCATGTATTGCCCGAGCAATGACATTTTTGCCGGTTCCGCTTTCACCAAGCAACAAAACCGTAGCTGTTGGCGATGACGCTACTTTCTTGACCATTTGCAACACTTCCAGAAATGGTCTGGACTCACCTATCAAATGTTCACGAGAACGATTGGCTTTATTACTTGCCTGGAAATAATCAAGACTCCGCTTCATCTCGATTTTTTCAAAGGCTTTTTCCAGTAATATCTGCATCTCGCCGAGATCAAACGGTTTGGAAATATAATCATACGCCCCAAGTTTCATTGCTTTTACCGCGGTTTCCACTGTTCCTTCCGCAGTAATCATTATCACCACGATATCGTCGGTGATACTATTTATTTTTTCCAGTATATCTATGCCGTTTCCATCCGGAAGCTTTATATCCAGGAGAACGAGATCCGGCAACTGTTTTGCAAGAACCTGATATGTGGTTTTTACATCCTCGGTCGTCTCAACATCATATCCCCAGGAAGACAATTTATTTTTTAACGACCACCGGATTAGTTTTTCGTCATCTACCACTAATACTTTCTTCCTCATTTTCATTCCTCACCAGTCAATTGGCTTAGTGTGGTATTTACCGGTAACGTAAAAGTAAATACTGAGCCCTCCCCACACAATGATTCAACTTTCAAAGTTCCCAGATGACGTTCGATATTCTTTTTACAGATTGATAACCCCAAACCGGAACCTTTATGTTTGGTGGTATAAAAAGGTCTGAATATATTTTTCTGTATATCTTCAGGGATACCGGGTCCGTTGTCTTCGATTCGAACTCGTGCAATCTCATTTTCTTTATCATATTCACTTTTTATCCGAATCGTCCCGCCTTTCCCAAGTGCCTGCAATGCATTGATACAGATATTGACAATAACCTGATCGATTAAAGTAGAATCCATCAACAAGTGGGGAATACAATAGTCCAATTCCTTTTCTATCATCGTATCCTGTTGTTCCGCAATGGGAGAGACAAAAGCGATACAACGCTTAATATTGTCGTTCAAATCACCCAGTTTCAACTCCGGTAACGGCGGACAAGCGTATGACAATAAGTCCTTAACCGCTTTTTCTATTCGCTGGATTTGTATTAACATTTCGGTCAGGATATCAGACCGTATGGAATCCTGTAACCTGTTTTCCAGCATGACCTGAATGGTAGAAGAAATACCGGCCAAAGGATTTTTTATTTCGTGAGCAATTCCCGAAGCCAGCTCACCTGCTGTTGCCAACCGCTCTACTTTCTCCATTTCTTTATCATGGAAGACTTTTAGTTCCTTATTAGCTTTATCCAGTTTCTGAACCAATTCATTGAAACTTTCCTGGATTCTGCTGATTTCATCTGAACCCACTACATTCACTCGCACACTGAGATCGCCCTCTTTCACTCGTTGTATAGCATTCATCAAATTGCGAAGAGGACGACGAATCAACAGGTGCTGGAACATCCAGAGGGTAATCGCAAGCAGGAATATAAATAACAGCCCACTACCAATAATCAAGTTATACAGTCCAAACTTGTTTATCCCTTCCGGAATAAAGGTGTAATGAACTTTCAGATACCCTAAGGTTTTTTGTTCCTTCGCATGACAACGAAAACACGCAGGTTTGTTTCTTATCCTGTTAATAACAATACAATTCTTTTCATTAATCCTGATATATTGATCATCATGGGCGAAGGTTGTATCAAAAGCCACAACCATCGTATCCAGGTAGCTTCCTTTTTCCGAAGAAGATACTACCACCTCTCCTTTACTGTTAAGGAGTATAATCTCATTTACATTTTGCTCAAGAGTATGTTTTACAATTTTATCTTTCAAGGCGTGCATGTCGTTAGTAAGCATCTGGTAAGATAATGACTTCAATATCATATCCGAATGTTCGGTGAATATTTGTTTATGTACATCTTCCAGCCATTGCCTTTTCTGCTTGAGAAAAGAGTAAAGGAATATCACAAGGACAATACTGCTTATAAGCGTAGCACCAATAATCAATTTTCCATGCAGGCTTCTAATCATTTTTCACTGGTACCTTTTACCCGAATAATACTACTATGAATAGACACAATAATATGATAATACGATATCCCTGTACTCATTACTATTACTTTTTATGACACTCGAAACAGATTGAGTTGGCGCTGGTTTTCCGGTAAAAGAGAAACGGGCTATACTCGGAGCTGTGAGGATTGTGGCAGCTCGTACATGCCAATTCACGTCCGGGACGATTGGGGTCGGGGCGTCCTGATATGGGATGATTAGCTACCGGGTGGTCGGAATAACTTTTTGCCGGATGACATTTCGAACATACCAGATTAATCTCGTTTTTCAGGAAAAACTGGTAGTCTGAAGAATGCACATTGTGGCAAATAAGGCAATTACCTGTATTTACCGGTCCATGAACATACTTTTTTCGATAGTTGGGCTCCTCTTCAATATGACACGCAAAACACAGGGTATCCCCGTGTAACGGCAACGTATATCCCGTTGTCCCGGGGCGGTGGCAGGTCAGGCACTGAAAAGTTGCATTGGGACCATGTACATATTTTCCGCTTACCAGTTGGTAATGACACGAATAGCATGTTGACTGTGACGGTTCATCAGGACGCTTGTCAGAAGGAAGCGGGTCAATTTGATGACAGCCGGAACAGTGTTTTGATAAATCCTTCTCACTATGAAAAGTATTATATGAAAACCCGTCTGGTATTACCGGGGTAGTTCCGGGTGTATAGTAAAACAAGTTGAGAGCGAGCTTCTCTACCTTATCATCAATATATGTAATCCGTATTTCAAGTTTGCTGATCCCTTGTTCCAGCTGCAGTGTTATATGTATGTAGTTTTTCATTTCTGCAACAGGTTTATCGGTAGCTATGGTATAAGAAGTTCTTCTATCAATAACTTTTACAACCTCGACCAATTTCACTTCACGCTTTTTTGTTAAAATAACCACGTGAACTTCACCATTTTCCGTGATACTTCCTGAAGGTGGATAGAGTATTTCCGAAGCAAATGCCAGAGACGCCGGATACAGGAATAATCCAACAGTAATAATACTCATACGTAATATTTTCTTAGCACTCATTTTGTCAACAACTTGTATGCCTTAAGAAAACTGTTGGATGCCAACTCAAACTGCCCCTGTAATCGCAGAATAGTTCCTTTCATGTAATGTATCTGTGGGTTATTCTGATGGTAATCCAGGCACTCATCCAGAACCGCAAGAGCCTCGGTCAGCATATTGTCCGCCACCAGTGTTTTCACCTGTAACAAGCGAAGAGGAGTAAATGCAGAGTCAAGCGGGATACTATGGTTGAGTAAATCTTTTGTCCCGGCTGTGTCACCTTTCTGCCAGAGACATTCACCCAGTCCTGCCAACGCAGACACATTCATACTATCCAGACGCACTGCCTCTTGAAGATACACTAAAGCAGAATCACAATCATTATTATCCATCCAGATATTCCCAATCAATCCCAGGGGGGTTGAAAATAGGGTGTCAAGGGAAGCACTCTTATGAAGATTATCAAGCGCCTGTTTAAATAAGCCCTTGTTATACAAGTTTAATCCGAGGTAATAGTAACGCAAGGCACGTTTGTCAGGTCTGTATCCCTGGGTAAGTAGTTCCGGCATTTCGTGGGCTTCTTTTTTCCCAAGAAGAACCATGATGGAATCAAACAGCTTATCACGTGTGCCGAGACTGTAACCAGCCGGGGCGTAACGAAGTGTACCGGTACTGTCAACCAATGCGGTAGAGGGAACAGCAATAACACCATAGGTATAAAATATCTTCAACCCTTCATCAATAACCAGTGGAAATGTGTACCCTCTCGAAGCATACAGGCTCTTTATTGAGTCTTTCTCCACCGAGGTTAACACTTCTTTTTCCACATTGATTGCAATTATTACAAGGTTACTGTCTTTATATGAAGAATATATTTCCTGCAAGTCATCGAGCTGTTCCAGGGAACGTTTACTCCATGAAGCCCAGAAAACAACCAACAGTGTTTTTCCCTTGATTAACGAATCATAGTCCAGACCTTCGGATTCTATCTTGGGTGAATCCATCCCAACAGTCAGGTACTTAAAAGCACCGGCAGCGGGTAAACTTATCAAGAGAATAACGATAACAACCAGGAACCGTTTGATAAATGTTGTGATCATGGCAGTGACCTCTTCTTTTTCAACAAGTGTTCAACCGCCTTTTGATAATATACCGATGCAGAATCCGGTTTATGAAGGGCATCAAAGTATTTCCCCTGCAGGAATAATACTTTATACTTGTTCCTGCCGATCATTTTCAGGTAGGTGAGATTTTTTTTCGCTTCTTCGAATTTTCCCCGGCTTATTTCTATCTCTACCAGTAATTGTCGAGTAGAACTTGCAATAGGCATACTCGCAACAACACCAGCCAGGATTTCTTCCGCCTTATTGGTATCACCCGCAAGGAGAAACAATTCTCCCTTTAGGGTCAAAAGCTTTGGGGAAGCGCTGTCCCCGGCAAGTAGTGAATCTACCAACAAAAGTGCCGTAGCTATGCTGTCCGTTGCCTGAAGGCTGTGAATACGGTTCAGCGTATGCATTTCAGCAAGTTTTGAACTATCCTTATACTTGTTCTTGTTCTGGCTGGCGTGTGCCACAGTCCCGTCCCAGCTAACTATGGCACACATAATTAGTAGTATTATAGTACCTTTTCTCATTTTAATTTTTCTGTGTTGTCCGTTTATATGTTTGAGGTTTATGACAACCAACTACACATTTCCCACCATCATCATACTTGGTAAATGTAATGGGGTAACTCCAGTTCTTTCCAAATGGGACTTCCTTACGAATATGTTTTTCCTGATTCGAAGCATGAACTTCATGACAGGCTTTACAGCTTCTTCCTTTATACTGTTTATTCACATGTTTATAGTGAAGATTTATATCATTATTTCGGAAATCAGTCAAAGTCACAGTAACCGAGTCAAGGGCAATATCTTTGTTGTGACAGTTGAAACACAAAGCATACTTCTCGGTACTATATGCGTTGTAAAACTTCTTCGGGAAGTACTGCCGTAATATAAACGGTTCATCAGAGCCATGTCCGTCATGACAAGCGATACAGTCACCATCTATGACCGGACCATGACGGTATTTTGAATTCGCGATATATTCGCTCATAGCTTTATGACATGTGAAGCACATTTTCTCCTGCGGCTGGATAAACAATACCGGATTTTCAGAACCATGTACCTGGTGGCATTCAAAACATTTCCCTTCCGCAACCGGTGGATGCGGAGTGGGGGAAGCCATCTTTTGTTCGACATCGCTATGGCATTTGAAACAGACTTTCGGGTATTCCTCAGCCATCATGTAGCGTGCCGCCTGTGAGTGCGGATTATGACAATTGGTGCAGTTTTCCTTTACCGGGGGATGAGGATGGCGACTGTTGACCTGGCTTTCTTTATCGGGGTGACACTGGTAACAAATCCTGTCGCGTGGTGAGCTAAGCTGGAATTCATTATCTGAGGCATGCGGATCATGACAGGCATTACATGCCCCGACCGCTACCGGTCCATGCTGGGAATTTCGTTTGAACTCTTCTGTATCGTGACAGGTAAAACAGAGTTCGGAACCTTCACCTCGGAGCTGAAACCGATAATCACTCTGGTGCGGATCATGACAACCGGTACAATCCCCAGAAGCAACCGGAGTATGCAAATGGCTTTTACTCATCATCTGCTCCTGTTTATCCTCGTGACAGGTGAAGCAGAGTGATTCTTCATCAGTAGCCAGTTGGAACTTGTGGTTTTGCTTGTCCGTCTCGGTATGGCACACCGAACATATACCAACCCCGACAGGACCGTGCACCCATTTCTTTGTACTCATTTTATCATGGCAACCGCTTTTTGTACAATCTTCCCCCTGAGCCGTCACCCCGGCAGGGATTACAAAAATTGATAAAATGAGAAGCCCAGCCAGCACCATTACCTTTCTGTTTCCTGACATCATTACCTTCCCTAATGTTCTATTACATGTTCTATTGTTTAATACTATTATTATTTTCATTTATTTTGAAAAAGCTGATTTCCGAAACCACCAATTTCACTTTTTCATGTATCTCCTGCAATTCCTTGTCTGAAACAGTACCCGAAGAAAGCCGGGAAGACACATAGCTGTCAAGCTCATGCAAGTTGTTTTGTATACTTCCGATATGTTCTTTTATAACTTTCATGGTACTATCTAAATCTTCCGCAAACTCTTTCAAGATATCATTTTTCCTCACGGAAATTCTTGCAGGGAAGATGCCTTCTCGTATTTTTTTAAGGTCTCTTTGGATATGAAACACCGGTCCGGCTATTTTATGTGAAGGAAAAATGACAAACAAACAGGCTAACACTATTGCTACAAGATTAACTCCGACAGTCAACGGAAGGAGTATTTCCTTGGTATTACTCAGCGTTTGATGGGCTTTATAATACTCACCGGAGACATCTTGTTCGCTTAAAAAATAAAAAATCGTTGCCGAAATAAGAATCACCACAACAAAGACACCCATTATCCGAAGCAGAAGCTGAGATTGGATAGTGCCGGGCAGGTAGTATTTTCTTCTAAAAACATGAGGAAAAGCTTTCATCTCATTCCTCCCCAGGATGAACAACCCGTTTACCTTCGGGAGTCTGGATAACTTTATAGCCGAAGCTATGTATCAGGTTAACCATATCACACCCAATATTGATAATCAAACCATCTCCTGTTACCGATTCCTCGATCTGAACACTGCTTATATTTAACCAGTCAGCAAGCCTGTTTGCCGCCGGTAACAAATCCGGATGGCAAACAATAGTGGTTTGCCAGTTATCAAAAGTATCGGCATTTTCTGTTTTTTCAACGGCACCGCCAAGTGAAACCAGTTTTTCCTTCAGGAGCATCGCCAGGTGAGGTTTCCCACAAGCGTTATAAATAGCCTGTACCCTGATACCAGACAGGATATTGGAGTCATCAGCCTGATGTGATAAACTATCATAGGGTAGGGGAAGCTCCATCAACCTTGTGGGCTTTTCCTCCGGTTTGGGTGGGAGTTCCGTTTTAGCGGTAGTATCTTTATTAAGACTTTTCAAAGCTTGATCAAGGCTGAGCAGATTCGTAAAGCTCGATATTTTGGGGCGTTTGACTACTCTTTTTGGTTTTACTTTTTTGACAGCCGTAACCCCAGCCAGCAAACCGATATTGATTGTGTATCCATCCCGGTTGTTCAGTCGATCGTATCCAACCAGGCTTTGCAACCAAACCTCCCGCCAAAGTCGCAGGTAACAACCGACATTATAACGAGCAAGCAAAAGGTCCGTTTCATCATACGGATTCGTTTTGCTTGCCGCCTCAAGAAAAACAGTCACGTAGTTGCTCACGGTATACTCGAAGCCGGTTCCAAACAACAGCTTACTTTCTTCTTTATTTTTAAGTTCGGAAAGTATCGTTCCGATATTCACATGGACCTTGGCTCTGCCCATTTTTTCCGACAACAAAAAGTTTATCCCGTAGTCGGCTTGCGGGGATGTCTCTTCGATACTGGAAAATGCTCTCCAAAGCGTAAAGGAAGCCGATAACGACGGAAAATAATTATCACTATGGTACAACCTGGTCTTCATCGTCAGAGAACCATAACGGGGATGTTCCATACTATCGGCGAGCAAATTAAGAGCATCTGACAGGTTGGCGCCAAACTCGATATATTTACTCATTCCCAAAAGCAAAGATATCGCTAGTTGGTTATGCCGGATTCCCGAGTAGTTTTGCTTTCTGCCTAAAATATTAAATCCGAAAGTCCCCGGAGTAACCACTTCAGCATTACTGACTTCAAAAAGTCCCGCCGTACCGTTGGCACTCTGGCACCACACCTTTTCGGACTGCATGAGAGTTATCAGTGAACCGATAATGACTATTGTAACAATAACGCTTCTCATGCGCATTTGTTCTTAATACCTCTTTGGGTTATGGTTTTTTCCATGACACCGAAGATAACATTGTCCTTTGAACACTCCGTCATCAATAAACTCAAGTCTGCCGCTCATCATAGATGGTTGTACGACAGTGGTATCAAAATCAATCAGGTGTGTATTAGTGGTGCTCCCATGAGCGGCATGGCATACCCAACAGGGCGTTCGTTCATTGACGATATGTTTACGATGGTCTTTGAAGCTCTGATTTCCAAGAACCGAGCTCCGGTCATGACAGGTATAGCACAGTTCATATTGGAAATATGATTCTGATGTATTGTCCTGTTGATTATAATTATATTTCAGAATATACGGATAGTTGGAGCCATGAGGACCAGCCGGTTCACCTGCATTTTCGGCTCCATGACAATCAGAACAGGTAATTATCGAACTGACATCATAAGGACTCAGCAAACTGGGGACATTCTGGTTTACCCCCGCAGCTTCCACCGGATGGTACGACGGATTTGAAATATGGAATTTAACCTTGAGGTTTTCCGAGCCCGCCGGTTTATTTTGAGAATCGCCATGACATTTGAAACAGACTTCATACTCATAGCTAACCTGGTCCACCCGATGCCCCTGCAAATCAATACCCCATACTCCCGCAAAGGGCTGAGAAGAGGAACCGGCATGAGGATTATGACAATCAACACATTCTGAATGCCTGATAGCGCTGGTCGATGTTTCAGGTAACCAGGGAGGGGTCTGTCGAACTTCATAGGGTGTTTCAATGGGGTCATGTATTCCCGAAACCTGGATAACCGGATGGACATACGTTTTTGTTTCAAGAATACTTTTAATATCCGTAGCTGTCACTCCCTGATGGCAGTTGAAACACAAATTTTCCTCACTCCCTTGCAACAACCGCACCGGTTCGGCAGCCGTATGCTCATCATGGCAGGACAGGCAGCCATCAGTCAAAGTCGCCGATTGGGCATGGGCTGAGTTCAACCAGTTTGATTTCTGGTGACAGTTTGTACAAAGGCTGTTTTTATCAGCCATTAATAAAAAATTTCCATTTTCGTTATTATGGGCATCATGACAGGATGAACACTGTACCTGCCCGGAAGCGTCGAGCCGTACCGGAGGAGTGGGAGTTATTATTTCAGGTACTGTTGGATCAAGTAGCATTGAAACAGGGTGGTCATCCGATAAGTCGGAGCTGAGGGTACTTGGACCGGGTGGCATGACCCCTCCGGCATCCGTACCCACCGTTGCAATGTTTTTCCCGACAATGTCTCCAACGGCGACTGTTCCATCATGACATGAAAGACATAACCGTGACGTTCCACCGGGGCTCTCGGGATTGCTGCTGAGGGTTGAAGAGGAGTATATATCAAACGGACCAGTGGGCACCGTATGCGACCAAAGTGGTGCCGAGATAATGGAATTATGCGGCAGATGACAGAACACACATATTTCCTGCTCATCGACCGCTTTGATGGAGCCGGTGCCGGAAACTGAAAGGTTATGCGGAGTGCCAACTATTCTATTAGCTTGTGCCAAGATAGTACCTCCCATACCCAAAACGCCAACCAACACTATCCCCCAGTGAAAGACGAGATATTTAAAACTTATCTTCATGGCAACTCTCGCAAAGCTTTTTGTTTGAAGTTGGGGTCAACGCCTTATAGGCTGATGAATGAATAACATGGCAGTTCGAGGTACAGGTGATTTCCTGCCCGGTTTTGGGATCGACTACATTCCTTCCCAACGGATGAGAACGCTCGGTCTGAAAACCATCATGGCACGGCTGGGTACAAAGCCCTAC
>JAJRZL010000309.1 GCA_024275255.1 Candidatus Zixiibacteriota bacterium
TTTCATAATGACATGAAATGTAAATTATCCTGTTTTAATAACAAACAAAAAAACAGGCAGGTATGTACCAATTTTCATATCATTAAACCGACAAAGTAACTATCATTGATAATTGGAAACGAACTGTTTGATATTATCGTTGTTCTTGTTTTTTAGTTGGCGCAAGAAACGTGTTGTTTTACTTGACCTGTACCCGATAGTTCTGTACCGATAAAAAATATGAGTGAACAAGCTGAAAAAAAAACATATCTATCGGATTTCCTTTGGTATCACCTTCCGGTAATTCTCTATGCAGGTGTTATTATTGCGCTCTCATCCATCCCAAACCTGAAAACCCCGCAAATACAGATCGTTGCGTTGGACAAGGTAGCCCATTTCTTTGAATACGCAATTTTTGCTTTTCTGACCTTTCGCTCCGTGACACATATTACTGATAGTATCACAATTACAAAATCCCTGCTAATCTCTGCACTTTTTCTGTCATTGTTTGCACTATTGGATGAATATTACCAGCATTGTATACCCGGAAGACATCTCGACTTATGGGATTATATCACAGATGTTGGCGGGGCACTATTTGTTTTGGCTATTTTAGGCTTACGACAACATCGTTCAAAAACAAAACAGGGTTCAAACAGCTAAGCCTTTTATTTTTATAGTATTATCAAGCAATTAATCTTGACAATCCTTCAAATGGGCATATATTTTACATGGTTGTACCCTAAAAAACCCTTTTTACTATATTTACGGGTTATGGGTCTCTCCCAGATGGTCTAACTGATGATGGGCGAGTTTAGAGCATTCATAACTACATAATTGGACTGGGATCAGTTCAAGATAAATTTATGTATCTAAACATCAATGTAAGTTGAGGAGGAAGTGCTGGAACGGAAGAAAACAGGATTTTCATTGATCTTAAAGGAGACTGGAATATCTGACTTATTCGTTTCTCTCCCAAAGCTGGGAACCACTCGGAAATGGATACCTGGTACGGAAGAAAACGGATGTTTATTTATTGGCAAACGTCAGGGAGAACGGGGTGTTCTTCATGTTACGTTATATGTCCTCTAAGGGGTTGTTTTTTGCCAAAAATGTGTACTAAGCAAGTTCAACATATTAACAATTTTAACTATAAGGAGAAACACATGAAATTGCGTGTTCTTCTGATGTTTTTAGTCGTGCTTACCCTGGGTTCGGGTATGGTAATGGCTCAGTCAGATCCGAATGATCCGGGTATTCCGGATACCGTGTACCTGCGAGCCACTGTCACTCCGGACTTTACTACCGGGCAGGCTGCGATGGAAATTGAATTTTGGGCTTTTAACGATGAAGTAATCTCTGGTTTTTCCGCCGGATTTACGTGGGACAACCCGAAAGCTCAAATGGACAGTGCTGTCGGATTTGGTCCTATGGCCGGTTCGGGGAATCTTGGTCCCTTCTTTTATGAAGATAGTGATATTGATTTGACCAATTCTAATAGGCACTTCTTATTGGGTTGGGCGCAGTTGTTTGGTCCCGATATGGGTCCTGTCACTGAAGCCCGTCATCTGGCAACTTATTATTTTACCGTCAATGACTGGCTGGCATGTGATACCATTCTTTTTGATACCCTGACATTCAATGCCGGCAGCGCATTTTTGTTTACATACAAGGGACCACCACAACAAGGTTTTACTCCAGTTTGGGCAGGGGTTGAAATTGTTGTGGATACTGCCTGTCATCCTGCGGAGAACAATCCCCCGGTACTGACAGCTATCGGCAACAAGGAAACTGACGAGAATGTGCAGTTGACCTTCCCGGTCAGTGCTACCGATGCCGATGGTGATGCCATCACGCTGGCAATGGATACTACCGGCTCCGGGTTACCGGCAGCAGCTACGTTTACCGATAACGGCGATGGCACCGGGACCTTTGACTGGACTCCCACTTACGATGATGCCGGGGTATATACTGTTACCTTTACCGCCAGTGATGGTACGGATATGGTCAGTGAGACTATTGATATTACCGTCAACAATGTCAACCGGGCTCCGGTACTGGCGACTATCGGTGATAAAGCTACTGATGAAAACGTGCAGTTGACCTTCCCGGTCAGTGCTACCGACGATGATGGTGATGCCATCACGCTGGCAATGGATACCACCGGCTCCGGGTTACCGGCAGCAGCTACATTCACTGACAATGGTGACGGCACCGGAACCTTTGACTGGACTCCCACTTACGATGATGCCGGGGTATATACTGTTACCTTTACCGCCAGCGATGGCACTGACATGGTCAGTGAGACCATTGATATTACTGTTAACAATGTCAACCGGGCTCCGGTACTGGCAGCAATTGGTGATCAGACAACAACAGAGAATGTACAATTAACCTTTCCGGTCAGCGCTACCGACGATGATGGTGATGCTATCACGCTGATGATGAGCGGCACATTGCCCGCTGCTGCAACCTTTACCGACAATGGTGACGGCACCGGGACCTTTGACTGGACTCCTGTTGATGGTGATGCCGGAACATATTCAGCCACGTTCTCCGCTACTGACGGTGTTGATACTGTCAGTGAAGCCATTACCATAACGGTAAATCCTCGTGAGCGGATACTGGCAATCACCCCGGACACTTTGTTCTTTACCATTGCTACCGGTGACTCCACAACTGCTCCCCAGGGATTCGCTATTACGGAAGTTGGCGGTGATAATATTGCCTTTACTGCTTCTGAGTCGGTTCTCTGGATGACAATAGATAAAA
>JAJRZL010000310.1 GCA_024275255.1 Candidatus Zixiibacteriota bacterium
CAACAGAGAGCACCACTTCCGGTAAAATATCTTCGGCAAGGTGTATCCCGGCAACGGCGAATGCGGTTACATAGGGAGGGTGCGAATGGACACAGGCAGTAATATCTTCCCTGTTTTGATACACAAACAGGTGCATGAGCATTTCACTTGAGGCTTTTTGGGTTCCCTGAAGGTGCTTACCGTTGATATCGACAATAACCAAATCCTCCGGGTTGAGAAATCCTTTTGCCATTCCTGAAGGAGTAATCATAATACGGTCGTCATCAAGCCGTACCGATATGTTACCGTCAGTTCCGGCAACCATGCCTCGTTCATGCAACCGCTGTCCTGTCCGGACCAAAGCTTTTTTCATAGTAAATGGTGATGCCATAATTTTCACAAAATTACCCGCTTTTTAATGGAATGTCAACCACTTACCGTAAAGCTGCCGTGATTAACTCCGTGGAGTGTGTTGAATAAGCCAGTTATTCTCTTATTTGTAGACACTCTATTTCAACATTATCTCAGGGAGGTAGTACAAATGAGAAGTCCTCAGGAGTATCACCCCAAAAATACAAATGTTTCAAATGTGTTTCAGGGTGATATCTGCACTTGCTTTTCTTTCAGCACTCCTGAAAAACCTTGATATTTCGTACTTTTTTTGAATCAATTCACCCCGAAAGAGCGTTAATATAGTGTACAACATTTTTTGCTTGAGTATCAGGTTTTACTTGACTGGAGGTGTAAAGTTATCTATATTACTTGGCTGTCTGTCTGGAGGAACGAAGTAATTGGCTGGCACTAACTTTTCTGTTCATACTTCGGGCCATCGGGGGCGCACTGCGCTTTCTGTATCGGCCATTGTCATTATCGGGGTGGTGTTGGGAATGATCCTGTCATCCAACCTGCACCTGATGCAGCATTCGACTGCCCAGGTTTCAACGAATATTATTGAAACCGGTCCCTACCCGCTGGTTGAGCATGACGGCAAAATCGAATCTCCTTTTGTCAGTGTTGTTGATAAGGTACAAAATGCGGTGGTCAATATATCTGCTCAATCCCGCGATGAAGTCCCCTGGTGGCATCAACGCACCGGTATTTCCACCTCTTCCGGCTCCGGGTTTTTCTTTCGCAAAGACGGGTACATTCTTACCAACAACCACGTAGTGGAAAAGGCGCTCAAACTGACTGTACGGACCGCCTCCGGGTTCAAGTATGAAGCAAAAGTAGTTGGGGCGGATCCGGCTACCGATTTGGCTGTTTTGAAGGTTGAACCGGAAGAGGAGATAACGACAATTCCATTTGGCGACTCCGATGCCCTGAAAGTCGGTGACTGGGCAATTGCTATCGGCAATCCCTTTCCGCAACAGGGGCTTGATAGAACCGTCACGGTTGGGGTTATTTCGGCAAAAGGCAGAAGCCAGCTCAATTTTGGTCAGGATACCCCGGATTACCAGTATTACATACAGACTGATGCCTCCATCAACCCCGGCAATTCCGGGGGACCGCTGTTAAACCTGAGGGGCGAAGTGATCGGGGTTAATGCGGCTATTTCCTCGCCTACCGGGGGATCGGTGGGAATTGGCTTTGCTATCCCCATCAACCTGGCACGGGCAATTGTACCGGACCTTATTGCTTCCGGGAAAGTACACCGGGGATGGCTGGGAGTGTACCTTGCCAATATCACCGAACGGGAAGCAAAGCGGCAGGGATTTGATGCGGTGCATGGGGTGTTGATTAAATCAGTTATCGAAAATTCCCCGGCAGAACATGCCGGTATCAGAAAGGGTGATGTAATTACCGGTTTTAATAATCAGCCGGTGGATAATGCCGGACAGTTTTCGGTTCTTGTCTCTACAATTAAGAGCGGTCAGCAGGTTCCTATCGAACTTGTACGCGATGGAGTTGTACAAACAGTTACTGCCGTTATTGGCGATAGAGAAAAGTTTGCATCGGCACCTGCAAAAACGAAACAAGCAGATGATTTTGATGTATATACATGGATGGGGATGGAGTTGCTGACCTTTACACCGGAAATAGCCGAGGCTGTATCTGCGGAGCATATTCCCGGTGTGTATGTACGACGAGTGTACCCCGGAACGGTGGCGGACCGGTCTTCGATTGTGCGAGGAACGGTGATTTTGCAAATAAATAATGAAACGATAAAAACAATAAACGATGTGGAACTGGTCGAACGTCAGTCTCGTAATTCATCCCGACGCATTCCGCTCATTGTTCAGGAGCCGGATGGGACAGTTGCGAGAAAGGTGTTGCGACCGTAAGAGTCTCTTGGGTAGTGGAAATGGTTAATACATGTTCACTGCCGATGAGGTGTAAACAATTAACTCCATAGGAAAGGGGATAGTCAGAAAGAGTGGCTAAGCAATCCCTCAAATATCGCGACGAAGACAGGTCGCTTGATCTGTACCTGCGCGAGATCGGGGAAACCCCTCTCATTACCGCCGAGGAAGAAGTGCGGTTGGCGCGAAAGATTAAGCAGGGAGACAAGAAAGCCCTGGAAAAACTCACTAAAGCCAACCTGCGGTTCGTTGTCTCGGTTGCAAAGCAGTATCAGAATCAAGGGTTATCACTGGCGGACCTGATTAATGAAGGCAATATTGGCCTGATTAAGGCAGCAAAGCGGTTTGATGAAACCCGTGGATTCAAGTTTATTTCCTATGCGGTCTGGTGGATCCGGCAGGCAATTTTACAGGCACTGGCCGAGCAGAGCCGTATTGTGCGTTTGCCCCTCAACCGCGTGGGAACACTTCACAAAATTGGCAAAATTTCCAGCAAGCTGGAACAAGGGTTAGGTCGTAACCCGTAGCCCGAGGAAATTGCCAAAGAGCTGGAACTGACCGAAGGGGAGGTTGCCGACACGCTGAAAATATCCAATTCGCATCTCTCGCTTGATGCACCGTTTTCAGTGTCGGAAGACAACTCCCTGATTGATGTGCTCGAAGATGAGTTCCAGCCCTCCCCCGATGAAGCGCTTTTGAAAGATTCATTGCGGGTTGAGATTGACAAAGCACTGGATTCACTCACTCCTCGTGAAGCGGAAGTGATAAACCTGTACTTTGGGCTCAACCATGAAAAAGCGCTCACGCTGGAAGAGATTGGCGCTCGCTTCTCGTTGACCCGTGAACGGGTACGTCAAATCAAAGAAAAGGCAATACGCCGTTTGCGTCATGCTTCGCGGAGCCGTTCTCTGCGGGCGTACCTGAATTGATGAAACAAACATAATGCTAAAAAAACCGCCTGTCACAGGCGGTTTTTTTTACTGTCAGACTTTTGAAGGTAATATCTTTAGAAGTGTGTAAAAGACAAAAGGTGTATCCTACAGTTTACAATAACCAGTAAAGGAGACACCTCATGTCGTATCAAGAATTGTCTTTCGACAGCCACAACGTAGCAATCTGTATGTCCGAGGTCAAGG
>JAJRZL010000311.1 GCA_024275255.1 Candidatus Zixiibacteriota bacterium
CGTACCAAGAAGAATAATGTCACCGGTGGAACCGTGCATATTGGTCAAGCCTGAGCCATGTTTTTCCCAGATATCACAAATTCCACGCAATGCCTTGGTATTATAAAACCAACCGGCAGGCTGGTTAATACGCATCGTATGGAAATGTGAAATTCCGGGCCACTCATTCGGTAAATCCGAATACCTTCCAATAACTCCACCACCATAGCCCATCACACCGACAATACCACCATGTTTCCAGTGGCCTATTTTTTCTCGATATGATTGCTCCAATTGACCCAAGAGGTCGTGCGACATCGGGCTCCTTTTAGCCGCCATTTTCATTTCCTTGACGAAGCTGGGCCAGGCGCCCTTTTCAAGCTCATCAAGTAACGGGGTTTTTGGTAATGCGTCAGCCATTGTTACTCCTCATCTCGAGTAAAACTGTATCTTGTTTAATCTTTCTTTTTCCTCAACTACCACCTGAAACAGTATCATCACAGGTATCAATTATCGGGTACTTTCAATAAAATAAGCACCTATAATGTTACTTTTTTCACTATCTCCATATAATATGTAATATATCAGAACAATATAGTCAAGAGAAAATTGTGAAAAAATTCATTATCTTGATAATATTTCAAACAACATAAAGAAGGGGGGCGCCACAGCGAAACAGATTTATGTTATTGTATCTCTTTATGTTACAAGAACACACTATGATTCCCCCTCTCCCTTTCATATTTATGAAAAAATAAATATTTCAAATAAATGCTGTTATCTTCTATAAACAATCAAATTATTTCCCTATTCACAAGTATTCTAACAACAGTAACAACTACCTTATCTTAGTGAGAGACTAATCTTTTTCAATTTCCCCTTACGGCTGAATAGTCAGTTTTTTGACATTTGAGAAAAGTCGGGTTCTATTGATAAATAATTGTTTTGATCCCGACTTTGTATGACATCAAAAAACTACATATCCTTATATGGATTGGGACCGACAGTATCAATCACCTCAAGGAAATCGTCAAACAGTTTCGGTATCTTCTCAAAATCTGAAATTGCCAGCTCATGCACCTCTATACGTTCTTCTTCCAGAACCAGTTGTTTGAGTTTCTCCTGAACATTATCCATCCGGTAAGCTGCCAATTCACTGCCGCGGATGAAATGACACTGGTAATCATCACCTTTTTTACAGCCAATAAGTATGACCCCATCAAATCCTGATGCCAGCGCATCACTAATCCACACCGTATTGAGCGACCCTAAACATCTAAGCGGAATAATACGAATCATAGCATTATATTTCATCCGCTTCAACGCCGCCATCTCAACAGCAGGCATAGCGTCATTTTCGCAGACAAATGCAAGTATGCGTGGCTTCTCTTCGAATTCATCGGGCATAGAAATGCACTTAATCATTTCAGAAACCATGTGCACATTATAATCCTTGAAAGAGACAATACGCTCAGGACATGCACCCATGCAAACTCCGCAACGACGGCAACGGAACGGATTTGGCAACGGGGTTCCCTTGTCATCTTCATCAAGCGTTCCAAAAGGACATTCTTCGGTACAGCGTTTACACTGTGTACAGCGCTGCAAAAAGAAATCCGGGAAGCTGGCATCACCTGACCGGGGATGCACCGCCACCCCGCGGGCAACAGCCTCCACTGCCTGAATAGCTTTCATAGCCGCGCCATAGGCATCGTGCATCGCAGTAGAAATATCCATCGGCGCCCGCACTGCCCCGGTGGCATAGATACCGGTTCGACGGGTTTCGTAGGGGAAACAGATAAAATGCGAGTCCGGGAACCCATATTTCAGAGTTGGCAAATCAGTTCCCTGGCGGTAGGTCAGGTTCAAAATGTGAGCACCTCTCTCCGCCGACTCCGCTTCTTTTTTCCCGTCTGCAGTGGTTTCATCTTCAACAGCAGTCTGTGAATCTTCTGTTGTTTCCGGGTTGTCGTTATCGGTGGCAACTTCATCATCGACCTTGGTAGTCGGCACCATTCCAGTTGCAAGAACAACCATGTCAGCTTCGATTTTGATATCTTCACCAAGTAATGTTTCAGTCACATCAATTTGCAACTTTCCATTACTACCTTTTGTCACTTCCGCTAATTCTCCTTTGGTAAAGAACACTCCATCATCATCCTGCATGGCAGCATAAAAGCTTTCGAACTGTTGAGGAGAGCGGACATCTTTATACACGACATAAATACGGGCGTCTGGGTATTGCTCCCTTACATATCTCACCTGCTTTAACGAAACCCGGCAGCACACCGCCGAGCAATAGGGTAAATGTTCCTCATCGCGAGATCCGGCGCACTGGAGAAACACAATACTTTCAATCGGTTTTCCATCAGAGGGTCGCTTGATACCGCCGTTTTGCACCATTTCTTCAACCTGGATATTGGTCACAACATCAGGCAATAACCCATATCCCCACTTAGTGAGTTTATCCGGCTCGTATGGTTTCCAGCCCGATGCCAGGATAATAGAACCGATATTGAGGGTTTCCCTGGAGCCATTTTGCAGACAGACTTCAAACTTGCCCGGTTGACCGGATGTTTTCTCAATCGTGGTCTCTGTATGTATGATTATATTTTCATTATTCTTTACAGCAGTCACAAGCTCACCCAGCCCGGAATCAGCCAGTTTGTCATACGGGGGTTGTTTCGGGAATGTTTTACTGAACTTTCTTGCCCATCCTCCAAGCTCCGGTTCTTTTTCCACAAGATGAACTTTATACCCGGCATCGGCAGCAGCCTTGGCGGCGGTCATACCGCTCATTCCTCCACCAACGACAAGGATATCTTTGCTGGTTTCTTCGATATGTGGTTCCGGCGGTTCGGTGCTTTTGACACGGGCGATGCCCATTTTGATATAATCTTCCGCCATCACCTGCGTGTCTTCATCATTGGGTTCATGTGTCCAGACTACATATTCGCGAAGGCTTACCCTGTCAGTAAGAATGTCTTTTCCGAATGTGAACAGCTCGGGGAACACACGCCCGGAACAGGCTGCCACGACGACCCGGTTGAGTCCCTCTTTTTCGATATCGTCACAGATTACCCCCACCCCTTCTTCCGTACATAAGACATCACAACTTTTGCATACGGCAGCATCTTTTGTGATTTCTTCAGTCAGCTTCTCGACATCCAGCGACTTGCCGATATCACAGCCCTTACAAATATAGACACCAACTTTTGTATCCATCTCTGTTTACCTCCTGTTCCCTGCGATAAGCGCCCGTAACGCAGCACCGGTCGCATCCTGAACAGTTGCTGAAAC
>JAJRZL010000312.1 GCA_024275255.1 Candidatus Zixiibacteriota bacterium
CGGGGTAATACTGTATTTCGGAACACCGAGGGAATCGAAAAGAGAGAGAGTATCGTATAATGTAATTAACTTGTCCACCGTAACTTCACCTGCGCCACAGGGACCGGAGACTTTCAAAGTAACAGTGTATTCGCCCGGATCAATATAGGCATGAACAGGCAGGGAGTCGCCGACTAACGTATCACCATCACCAAAGTACCAGACTCTGTTGGTGACACTTCCGAGAGAAGTGTCGGCAAATTTAACAATGAACTGCTGGAACTCGGATTTACAAGCTGTCTGGGGACTGAGTACTTTGAACCCGGGGGCAGGGTCACTATAGACATAAACAGTATCATAGCCGGTAGCCGTGCCGCCATCGGTGGTGACGGTCAGTGATACCTCGTATGTGCCGGGAGCATCAAAGGTAATGGTCGGGTTGGTCCCGGTGTCGGTAGTATCTCCAAAATTCCACTGGCGGCTTTGGAAAACAAACGGGGTATCTATCTGGGTCGAATCCCAGAAGACGATAGAGTCCCCCATACATATCTCCGAGGTATCTTTCCCGATAACCACTACCGGACAATTATCTATCTGGATAATGCTGTCCCTGGTAATTACTTTTGTTCCGCAAGGTCCCATAGCGGTTAACGAAACAGAATAAACTCCCGGACTGGTGTATATATGAGTGGGAATAGTGTCGTTTGAGGGGGCGGTATTATCGCCAAAATTCCAGCGGAACGAATCAACCGCGCCATAAATTCCGGGGGTAAAAGTCACTTCGAGCCCCGCACAGCCGTTTGCAGTATCGACAGAGAAATCTTTTACCGATGTCCCGACAATGATAAATCGTTTTTTCACTTCAGTATCTTCTCCGGTATCAGCAACAGTTGTGTCCCTGATAGTCAGGCTGACAGTGTATGTCCCGGCGGTATCATAAGTATGAATGGGATCCTGCACATTGGAAGAGTCGCCATCGCCGAAAAACCAAGTCCAGAATTGATGAGGTCCCTGAGATTTATCTGTAAATTGCACAGTCAAAGGAGCGCAGCCGGAGTCCTGGTCGGCTATAAATTCAGCAGTAGGATGTCCGGCTTCTATAATGGTTATTTGTTCTGTGATAAGCTTGTCACAGCCGGGGAGCAGGTAGATAATTGAATATATAAGTGTTGCAGCCAGTAATAATCGTATAAATTGTTTCATAACATATCTTTCCTGATAAAGAGTTCCTGTAAGTATATACTTTTGAAGCGGTTTACTGTCAAATGATTATTTATGGTTCTGTCTGTTGATTCCTGGGGATTGTAAGTCTTTCCCATATTCCTTTTACACATAATTAATAAAGAGAATCCCCTGTTTTGTCGAAAACAGTATAAAAAAGAACATTTTCGCAGGAGTATGTATGTCTTTACTCATTGAAGTTATCGAGTGGATGGATCCTACGGGAAATGAAATGATTCATCGAATCCCGGAGCAAGGTTCGGCAGATTTTAAGTTGGGAGCCCAGCTGATAGTCCGTGACAGCCAGATGGCGATATTTTTTAAGAATGGTCATGCCGCTGATCAATTTTCAACCGGGCGGCATACGTTATCTACTTTGAACGTACCGATTTTGACCCGCCTGCTGGCGTTTCCGTTCGGGTTTGATTCGCCGTTTCGGGCAGAGGTGTATTTTGTTAACCTGAAAGTATTTACCGATCTCAAATGGGGGACCCGCCACCCGGTAACATTCCGTGATAGCCAACTTGGACTGATTCGTCTTCGCGGGCATGGCGCTTATACCATGCGGATTACCAATCCCAGCTTGTTTATTAATTCCATCGTTGGCAGACAGGCAAAATATGAAACCGCCGATATTCAGGATTATCTCCGTGATGTTATCATTGCCCGTATGAATGACCTGTTGGGAGAACGGTTGGAAACGATTCTTGACTTACCGGCTGTTTACACGGAACTTGCGGAAGATTTCAAGAAAATCGTTTCCGATGAATTTACCAAGTACGGGCTGGAATTGGTAGATTTTTATATTTCATCCATAACTCCTCCCGATGAAGTCTCAAAGATGATTGACCAGCGCTCCGGTATGGAAGCTGTTGGTGATCTTGATAAATTCATGAAGTTTGGTATGGCAAAGGGCTTGGGTTCATCTGGCGGAGCCGGAGCTGCCGGAGCAGGTTTGGGTATGGCTGCGGGTGTCGGAATTATGATGCCCGGTTTGATGGAAAAGGTATTTTCACCCGAACAAAAAGAGCTCAAACGTGAACCGGTTGCTACGGTGACCTGTCCGGTTTGTCATACCGATACACCGGAGCAGTCGCGTTTTTGTTATCGGTGCGGTCACCAGATGGTTGCTATGAACACTTGTTCCAGTTGCAATACCCAGTTACCACCGGAAGCAAAGTTTTGTTCCAACTGCGGTTTGAAACTGGATGCCAAAATAACCTGTCCGCATTGTAAGGCAGAGTTAATCCCGGGTTCGAAATATTGCGGAGAATGCGGAAAGCCGGTGAATGAGCAGGATAAACAGTAAAGCAAAACGCGGGTTTTATATAGCGGTAGGTTGTCCCAACTGTGGCGGACGGCTCGAGCTTGAAGAAAACTTTTTCGTTCTTACCTGTCATCACTGTGATTCAGTATTGCGAATTCGTATGCCGGATATTCCTCCGGCATACTTCGTTAAGAAGCGGGTGACAAAACGGGAAGTGCGTTTTAATATCGACCGGTATCTCAAGGAAAACAATCAGCCTTTGACCGGCTCGGATATTCTGTATAAACAAGTCTATTATCCGTACTGGAAAATAGATGCCATTATACTGAAAACACGCAATCGTATCGAAGAAATCGAAGAGGAGATAATCTCCAACAGCTCGTATGGTCCTTATAGCAGGTACGGTGCCTCCAGCAATCGGACAATAAAATCGAAACGAACGGATATCTCCCTGGCGCCATATAGTGTCACCGTTCAGGCAGGCTCTGCCCATGCCGGTGTTCCGGCAACACTGGGGATGAGAACCGAATACTTGAAAGTTGAACCGTTTGCACAAGAAAGTATCGATTCTGATTTTGAAGTGTTGCCGATTACCATGTCACTTATAGAGGCTCGCCGGCGATTGGAAAAGTCAGTTCAAAATGTCGGGCGTATAGAGACTGCTGATTTCGGCAGAAATAGAACCGAGGTCTTTCGCCCGATAGGCTCCATTGTCTATTTCCCGTTTTACATTGTCGAATCATACGGCGGAGGTTCGTTGCGAAGATGGGTTGTCGATGGAGTCAGCGGTCGAGTGGTAATTATTCAAGATAACCATTTACAGAATACCCCCGAGGAAACTGCCGAACCGGTGATACCGGAATTTGGTCAGTTGACAATCGAGGAGCACCGATGTGGTAATTGTGGGGAGGATTTACCCGAAAAACAGTCGTATATTTATATCTGCAAAAACTGCTCGCAATTGATAGTTGTGGAGCCTCATCCGCTGTTCTTGCCGAAATTGGAAGTAACTGCTGTACCCGGTGCGCCGTCGGATAAGATGATACCTTTCTGGCGTCTCACGTTGAGTGGGAATACCTTGCAGGAGCTGGGTACGGCGTTAGGGAATAGTGCTCCGGTGAACACCCTGGTTATTCCGGCATTTCGGTTAAGAAAGTTTGAGTCGGTCTATAAGCTGGCTCGGCGAATCACCCCGGCAATTGCTCAGATTGATATGGAAGAGTTATTTGAGCCCGATGACCGGTTTGAGCCGGTGGAAATTGGTCCGACCGAAGCGCTTATTATGGCTGAAGTTGTGGCGGCAAGAGAAAAAATGACGGTGTCGTCCTCACTCACCATAAAAGGCTTTGCAGATGATATCAAGGAATTGAGTATTTTCTATGTTCCGTTCCATCCTGAGCACTACTTCTATGTTGACTCAATTTTAGGTGCTATCACATTCGAAAAAAGCCTAAAGTGATTTTTCGTAATCTCCACCAAGTATAATTGTTTTATGGAAGCTGTTTGGTGCAGCCAATATACAGGGTTTCAGGTAATTAATTTGCGGGAACTTCTCTACTTTTGTTGTGTGTAAAAGCAAACAGGAGGAACATCCGATACAAAAAACCTTGCTAACGAAAAAGGATTTATCTATGTTCGGACTTACTGAAAACATGTAAGTCAGTATGAGTATTGTTGAATAATGGCAATGACATAAAACGAGCCAACAAAGCCGCCAGGTCAGACTGATTCATGTCTGTGAGCGGCTGTTTTTTTGGAGAAAACATTGAAACCATTACTTTTCTTTTTCGGATGTTTGTTTGCTGTCCTGTTGATAATTCCCCTACCGATTCAAGCCGGGCTGGCATCACAATTTGATGCTCCCGATACCACCATTGCCAGTAATACGGTGATAGATATCGTGGCGCATAACGGGGGTATCTGGATGGCTACGGGAGAAGGGCTGAATTTCTCTCTCGATGGCGGGGAAACATGGCTGTTGTATGATTCCAGCAACGGACTTGTATCTAATGACATATCAGCATTGTTTTCTGTAGATGGTCGGTTGTGGGTTGCAACCGGTCATTCCGAGATTGTTGATGGACAGACCGTGGGGTTCTCCGATGCTCTTATGTACACGGATGACAACGGGGATACCTGGACTGCTGTTGACTTTGGCGATATTCCTCATGTCCTTGGCGGGGAGCGGGTTATTTTTGACATTACCGGATACAACGACGCTGCTCAGGACAAGGATTGGATGTTTATTGCAGCATTTGCCGGGTCATTTCTTGCTTCGATTGATGGCGGGCAAAGCTGGCGGCGGATTTATTCGTCCCCCTCGGACTCGGTACAGTATAATACCGAATCAATTCCTCCCGTACAAACCCGGTATTTCTCCTGCACGGTTGACACGACACATGGAGACTCATTGTTTGTCTGGGCGGGAACAGCGGGTGGCGTTTACCAGTATATCTTTGCTCCCAGCACCGAAAAGCCATCTTCAAAATCAATTGCGAACATTGTCTATTGTGATAATTGCGGTGGGAGTGATACCAGTTATGTTTTTATGGGAGGCAATAATGGTATAACCCGGATGACAAGTTCCGGGGGACCATACTTGTCCCGGTTTACCAACAACGGCTTGCCCGGGGGACCATCCGTTACTGCGATTTACCCGTTTGCCGGAAATCTGTTTGTTGGTACTGCCAGCGGACCGGACGGACCATCGACCGGCTTGGTTGTCTCCTCTGATAACGGTGAAACGTTTACGGCGGTGAATGGCTTTGATGCTGTTACCGGTGATAATAAAGTAATTACAGCAATGACCGAGATGCGGGGCAGGTTGTATCTTGCTGCTGAAGAAGCCGGGTTGTTTGTGTCGCTTGATACCGGATTGAGCTGGTCTCATATCTATGTTGATTCCTCGGACACAAGCAGTGCAAACGGACGCAATGTTGTGCATGCGCTTGATCCGTTCTTTGATACGTTACGGGTTGGTACCGATTCTGGCTTGGTGACATTGTATATGGATACTACCGGAGAGATTCTTTCATCACATTATGATGTTTTCGGTGAGGTTATCGGGTTCAGCGGTGCTCGTGTGATAAAAGTAAAAACGCAGGTATTCTGGGATAGTACCGGGATGGCATACGATTCCCTTGCTATCTGGACTGTTAATCGTCCTTTGACTGCGAATGGTTCGCCTGTCGTTTTTCGTTCCTTTGAACGTGCCGGACAATCCGAAGAAAAAGATACTGCCTGGGTATCAATGCAATGGGAAGTGAATACAAATGATATTGCTTTTGTTGGTGATAGTGTATTTGCTGTCGGTAATGCCGGTCTGCGGTTCAGTGCTGACGGTAGTAATCCCTCGACTATCCACACTGTCAGGGATAGCGCTTCTGCTGACCGATTCGATGACGAAAATATTACTGCAATGACTGTTGTCGGAGATTCGGTTTTTATCGGTACTGATAACGGCTTTGCCATTTCTCATGACAGGACCCGGAATTACAAGATATTCCGTGTCAACACCGATACCCTTGCGGCTGATGTTGTTATCAATCATACCTTGCTGAGTTCTCTTTTGCAGATAAGTGGTGATTTTATTCCAGCCATAGGGGTACAGACCATTGATAATGAGCTCGGTCGCGTGTGGGTATCGGCGAGAGCTGCTCTTACCGGTGGCGGGGACGGGATTTCAGTCGGTTTGTATTTTCCGGTTGATTCTGCCGGCACTATTCTTGATTCAGATACTGACAGTACTTTTGCTCGATATGATTTACGATGGGGGCTTTCCAATCCGGGGGCATTTGCATGGAATTTCGCTTTCAACGGCGATACGGTTTTTGCTGCTTCCGATGCCGGGTTGCTTATGAATTATGGCGATACGGGAATAACATGGGATACTGTAGCATTGGTTGATGCATCAGGAAATGCCATGGTTGAACCGGGAATAAGTGTGTATGCGGTGGAAGTGCAGGACAATTTCCTCTGGGTAGGAACGGAGCAGGCTACCGTTCGTTTACGGCTGGATAACATGCTTGCCGATACAAGTTACTTCTATATTGATTTTGATACTCCTGTCGATGAGGTGTATGCTTTTCCCGTACCGTTTAGTAATTCCGGTGACGATGCTGTTGATTTCCATTTTGTCCTTCAGGAAGATGCTGATGTTACCCTGGAGGTATATGACCCGGCGATGAACCTTGTTGCCCGCTTGCTTGATAATCAATCGTTACCTGCCGGAATATATCATGGACGCAATAGTGGTGTTCCGGCATGGGACGGGAGAAATGGAAAGGGTGACCAGGTGGCAGTCGGTCCGTATTATTTCAAAGTTGAACTTTCCTCCGGCGATGTGCGCTGGGGTAAACTGGCGGTGATACCATGAGATATATAAAACATATCAGCTACATATTACTCCTGTCGTTGTTGGTGCTTCCTTTTGCTGACCGGCTCTGTGCTGCTGACGGTGATGGCGGTTATGTCGGTTCCTATTTCCAAATCCCTATTGGTGCCCGACCAACGGCAATGGGGGGAGCGTATCTTGCTGTCTCTGATGATGGCGCTGCACCGATGTTTAACCCGGCTGGAATTGCTATTATAAAGCATAAGCTCTTTGCGACATCGTATCGGGCAATGGGTTTGGATCGCTCGCTGGGATATGTGACCCTGTTATTCCCGGCTCATAATTTTTCCGCTATTGGAGTGAACTGGCATTATTTCAGCTCCGGAAATATTGCCACCCGCAATAATGATGGAAGGCTGACCGGGGGAGAGTTAAGTTTCAACAGCCATGATTTCTCTGTTATTTTTGCTAAACGGTTCGAGTCCTATCTCTCTGTTGGTATGCGAGCAGGGTACTTGTACTCGAGGTTTGCAGAGATGTCGGCATTTTCTGTTGGGATTGACTTGGGGATGATGCTGTATCTCTCCCAGTTCTTTGACAGGGAAAAACGAATAGACATGTTTGTCAAAGACTGGCAACTGGGAGTAACGGTAAAAAATCTTGGTGGGAATTATCGGTGGAATACTGCAAATTATAATGCTGTCTATGGTGGAAGTATTGGCGGGGTGGAACAGGAAGACAAGTTTCCTGTCGAAGTTGGCTTGGGAATGTCGGCACGGTTTTTTGAACGGAAATTACTGGTAGCGGCTGATATATTAAAAAATGAAAAGCAGGACCCGTTCTTCCATGCCGGAGCGGAATATTTTGTCTCCCCGGAATTTGCCTTGCGAAGCGGGTACTCTGATGGTCGCTTTACGGTTGGAACCGGTTATATGTTCAAAATCGGCAGGCAGCTATTGGCGATTGATTATGCCTTTACAACTGACAAAGCAAATGAAGGTTCTGACCATATATTTTCATTTGATTTCTTATTCTAAGAGGTGTTCATAGTTTGAAATATGTAGTTGTCATAATAACTGTTGTACTGCTGGTAACTGTTGGTTCAGTCCTGGCGAATGATGGCTTGTCGTTGTTGAGAGTGGAAACCGGTGCCCGTCCGACTGGAATGGGTGGGGCATTCACGGCGATTGCCGGAACCCCCGATGCTGTCCCGTATAACCCGGCAAATGCTATAGGAATCAATACCTTTCAGTTCTCTGCCGGGCACATGTCATACTGGGATAATATTCGGATGGAGACCGGGCATTTTGCCGTTGGGTTGTCTTCACGGATGTTTTTACATGGGGGAATACGTTTTGCTGCAATTGATAATTTGGAGTATCGCGGTGAACAAGCCAGCTCGGAACCACTTGATTATTTCGATGCTCATGATGCTTCGTTCAAAGCCGGGTTGTCGTACAGGATAAATGATTGGTTGTCATCGGGTGTTTCAATTGGTGCATTGACGGAAAAAATTGAAGCCTGGCGGGGAGGGGTATTTACAGTTGATGTTGGTTTGCTGGCGAAGGCGATGGATAATGTCCATGTGGGGGCATCGGTCATTAATATCGGCTCTGATCTGGTACTGTCAAAACCGTCGGGGCAGGACTCGCGCCCGATTCCCATCCCGACAACATATCGTTTTGGTGGAACATACCAATATGAACGTTATCTCGGAGCTGTTGATATTGTATATGTAAATGATAAAGCGCATCTGCATCTTGGTGCTGAAGCTGAAATCAACGAGGTGTTTCAGGTGCGAGCCGGATATATGTTTAATTATGACGTAAAAGACTTTGCTGCAGGTTTATCACTCAGAAAGTATAAGCTGATTATTGATTATGCTTTCGTGCCGTATAAAAAAGATTTGGGTACATCACATGTTTTTAATCTAATTTTTAACCTGTAACAAACGGGAGAGAACCTGAGTATGGCAAAATACAAAGTAGCGTGGCTGCCGGGTGATGGGGTCGGCAACGATGTTATGGAAGCAGCGAAAATTGTTTTGGACAAACTCAATTTCGATGCTGAATACATTCATGGTGATATCGGATGGGAGTTCTGGCGGACAGAAGCCAATCCCTTACCGGACAGAACCGTGGAACTGCTGAAAAATGTTGATTGCGCTCTTTTTGGTGCAATTACTTCAAAACCGAAAGAAGAAGCAGAGCAGGACCTGATTCCTGAATTGCAGGGAAAAGGATATGTTTATTCCTCGCCAATTGTTCGCTTGCGTCAGGAATTCAACCTGCGTACGAACCTTCGCCCTTGCAAGGCGTACCCCGGTAACCCTTTGAATTATAAAGAGGGTATTGATATCGTTGTATTCCGAGAGAATACCGAGGACTTATACAGTGGGGTAGAATTTTTCCCGTTACCGGATGAAGTCCGCGAGGTTGTCAAAAAACATAATAAAAAAATGGCGCGCTTTGACTCCACCCCTGCGGATGAAATTGCGGTTTCTTTGCGTATTAATACTAAAACCGGTTGTCGTAATATTGTGACCGATGCGTTCGAGTTTGCTAAAAAAACGGGACGGAAATCTGTCACCGTAGTGGAAAAACCGAATGTTATCAGAGAAACATCGGGTCTCATGGTTCGTACTGCTCGTGAAGTGGCAAAAAATTATCCCGGCATTGAACTGTGGGAGACGAATATTGATGCCATGTGTATGTGGTTGATTAAGAACCCGATGGATTATTCGGTGCTTGTTACCTCGAATATGTTCGGTGATATTGTTTCTGATTTATGCGCTCAGTTGGTCGGTGGCTTAGGCTTTGCAGCATCGGGAAATATTGGTGATAATCTTGCCGTATTTGAACCGACTCATGGCTCGGCACCGAAATATGCCGGTAAGTACAAAGTGAACCCGATGGCGATGTTGTTGACTACGAAGATGATGTTCGACTGGCTCAATGAAGATGCGCACGCGGCATCATTGGAAAACGCCATTGCCGAAGTAATCAAGGAAGGGAAAGTTCGCACCTATGATATGGGTGGTTCCAACTCGACCCTGGAGGTCGCGGAAGCGGTAGCAGCGAAACTTTGATAAGAATGTACGATATTACAAGAGCAGAACGAATGTGGTTCTGCTCTTTTTTATGTTGATAGTTTCGTTATATGTAGTATGGAGTTGCTCAACGAGGAAGTCTTATGAAGTTACTGATGATTTATGCTGACACATTTGCATATAAAACAAGCCGCAGGAGCCTTGAGACAGTATCTGAAATGTCAGAGGAAAAGATAATTGCGAATGCCGTGGTGGGGTTTATCCATATTGAAGAAAAAGACGAAGCGGATCCATCGTATGTTGAGACAAAACTGGTGAAAAATCTTAAATGGGCAGCAAGGAAGAATGATACGGAAAATATAGTGCTGCACTCATTTACTCATTTATCAGAGAGTAAAGCCTCCCCGGAAATAACGAAACAGATATTTGATAATGCCGAACAGCGATTGGATAAGTCAGGATACGATGTCGTACAAACGCCATTCGGTTATTTCCTTGATTTGCATGTGGAAGCTCCGGGAAATCCCCTGGCAAGATTATTTAAGGATATTTAGATACTGGCAAAACCTGTTTTGTATCACAGGATTACTGGAGACCCGTTTTCGGGCTTGTTGAAAAACTCCGGTATTTCTTTTCAGACACCCTTCGACTCCGCTCAGGGTGACTTGAAAGTTATTGTCGTTCAATAAGTCATGCTGAGCGAAGTCGAAGCACGACAACCACAAAATGACTTTTTACACTCCCTTTTACGAGGTGACAAGAGAAGAAAGAGAAAGAATGACAGAAAAAGAAAGAAAAGGGGTCACGGGAATACTGTCTTCTATAACATAGTACCTTTCCCAACACCGCTCCAAGAATAGAGGTACGGCAACCTCTTGATAAATATATAGTTTCGCCGGGTATTTAGTCTTCCCCTGCAAAAGCCGATAATAAAGCAAAAAAGGAATATCTATGAATTTGAAACAGATGCTGGTTGAGATGCTCAACCGGAAAGCATCCGATTTACATATCAGAGTAGGTGTCCGTCCCCATTTGCGTGTCAATGGACGATTGGAGCCGATACCAACGGAACCGGTGACTATCGACTTGATGGAGCAAATCGTCAGCCAGATTCTCAACGATAAGCAGCGGGAGCGGTATTATCGGAAGAATGAAATGGATTTGGCGCTGTCGGTGGCAAAACTCGGTCGGTTCCGTATCAATCTCTATCGTCAACGGGGAACATCGGGTATTGCTATCCGTGCGGTTAATACGATTGTGCCGTCATTCCAGGAGCTTAATTTACCAAAAGTAATAAAAGACCTGGCGCAAGAGCACCGTGGATTGATAATCATTACGGGTACTACCGGTTCCGGTAAATCCACGACACTGGCAGCCTTGATTGAAGAAATGAATGCTACCAGAACAGAAAATATACTCACTATTGAAGACCCTATCGAGTATATATATAGAGATAAAAAATCGATAATTTCTCAACGTGAAGTAGGCGGTGACACCGAGAACTTTGCTTCGGCGCTCCGACATGCCTTTCGACAGGACCCGGATATTATTCTTATCGGTGAAGTGCGTGACCTGGAAACGATGTCGATTGCTCTGACCGCAGCCGATACCGGTCATTTAGTGCTGACTACATTACATACGTTGAACGCTGTTGAAACTATAACTCGTATTATTTCCTTTTTCCCACCTCACCAACATCAGCAAATCCGCCTGTTGCTGGCTGGTACGTTGAAATCGATTATCTGTCAACGGTTGCTGACACGACATGATATGCCCGGTCGGGTGCCTGCGGTCGAGGTGCTTATCAATTCCGCCGCAATTCGAGAATGTATTCTCAATCCGGAAAAAGTATCGGATATCAATGAATTAATGGAAGCCGGTACAGTTCAGTATGGTATGCAGACATTTGACCAGTCAATTATGAAGCTTTATAAGGAAGGGCTGATTTCCTTTGAAGAGGCAATGGCTCACGCAACCAACCCCGATGATTTCGATTTGCGCGTCAAGGGGATTACCGGAACCTCTGATAGATGGGAAGATGAGGGAGATTCCCATGAGTCTTCTCCGACTTCAAATACTTCAAATGGTTTTACCAAGTA
>JAJRZL010000313.1 GCA_024275255.1 Candidatus Zixiibacteriota bacterium
GTGTGAATATGGCAGGGGGAAATATATATATTATAATAGTAGTTCTTTCAGGGTGAGGTGGGAATACTATTTTCTGGAATTCGCATATTTCATTATTACCACGGTTGCAATACCCATCAGGAAACCAATAGCAGTGTTGACACCGATAATACCGACCACTGTGATGAGCATGGGCAAGTACTGTTCACGGTGGCGTTGATCACGTGCAGGCATTGCCAGTTCGATTCCGGCAAAGAGAAGCATTGTTCCCAGTATGGATTGTGGAAAATACTGAAGCAAGTGCATAACCGCTGCACCGAAAAACAACCCGACAACTACTTTCCCCACCCCCAGCATGACCATCGAACCACCAGTCCTTGCCCCGAAACGGTATTGTGCTGCCAACCCACCCGACCCATGACACATCGGCATTGCCCCAAACCAGCATGAAAGAAGGTTCATTATTCCAATCGATGTTGACATTTTCTTTGTTGATATTTTTCTTCCGGGAAACAAGTCTCCTGATAGCACACAGACTGCCAATACAGAGTTCAGCAATGAAAGTGGTAATTGGGGAAGTGCCCCCTGGAACAGTCCGTTGAGCCATTCACCAGTAGTCGGTAGTATCAATGCCAACTGTGGTAGGTGAATTTGTAGCATACCTGCATTTGATGGTGCCTGTATGACAGCAATACCTGTCCCCAGCAGGATTAAAAACAATGCCATGGGTAAACGGTTGTTGTTCATCAGCAGAAGGGTGACACCACCAAGCACAACAGCAATCAACATGCTGTCGATTCCGGTCACAGGTGTTGATGCAATAAATGATAATCCTTTGCCAGCAAGTTTTAACCCCACCCCCAGTTGGATACCCCTGATAACAGCTAATGGAATTACCCGTTCCAGTTTTTCCACCCAGCCGGTAAACCCCAGTAAAAACAGCACTGCCCCCATAATAAGTCCGGCAGCAGCTATTTCAGCCGGGAGCAACTGTTCTGCGATGGCAACAGCAGTAATTGTTTTCATCGGTTGTACGGGAATCGGAAGCCCAAAAAATATTCCGGCAATGATATTGAACAAACCGGCGAAAATAAAAATAACTCCGATATCCATACCGGTAACCAGTGCCAGCGCCAACGTGAGCGGGATAAAGGTCCCCAGATCCCCCAGCCCACCGGAGAACTCCATCAGGGTGAAGCGCATCCCTGTAATATTTTGCCAGATAGATTGTGGAGGGTTGCCTGTCTCGGTTGTATCGAGCGTGGTTGTTACCGGTTGAGTATTTGTTCCCATCGTACAACTGCCACTTGGGGTGGCTCCCCGTTTATATTTTCAACGACTGTTTGGAAAATCAATCCGTCTGTGCCTGTCAACGCCGATAAAGCCGCTGATGATTTTTTATTGGCAAATGTCGCGATGATTTCATTGCCGTTCTGTTGAATCATTCCGGGCCATATCAACATGCGACCGCTTTTCCGAATGGAATCCGGTGCCAGTTTTGCCGGAACAGGCTGGATGGTATAATCATGATACCCGCACATTTTCTTTAGTGCCGGGATGACAAACACCGCACAGGTCACCGCCGTGGAGAGAGGATTCCCCGGCAGTCCGAACAGTACCTGTTTATCTCTCCGTGCAAACAGCACCGGCTTGCCGGGTTTGATTCTGATTTTGTGAAACACATGTTCCCATCCGCATGACTCCGCCGCTTCCAGCACGAGATCACGTTCTCCTGCGGAAACACCACCTGTGGTAATGACCACATCAGCATCGGATTTAAGGGCGGTATGCAATGCCCGGGTATCATCGGTAACAAGTGGTGTTCGTTTCCATGTATGACAAAAGGGCTGTATCATGGCAGCGATGGTGTAGGTATTGGAGTTATAGATATGTGCGTCGGTCAAAGGTGTACCCGGTTCGATAAGCTCGTCCCCGGTGCTGGCGATGAGCACTTCCGGTTGTCGATACACCATGACTTCACGCAAACCGATACTTGCAAGAATACCGATATCGAGTTGGCGAAGTCGGTATCCTTTGGGAAATAATTGTTGATTGCGGGTAATATCCTCACCGGGTTGCCGAAGGTTTTGTCCGGTAACAACCGGTTTGGTAAATGTTACCGTATGTTCATCGTACGTGGTATGTTCAAAAGGGACAACGGAATCAAACACCTGTGGCACGGGAGCGCCGGTCATCACTTTTATGACCTGTCTATCGCTCACTTGGGTTTGTTTAAGGGTATCACCGGCGAAGACAACATCCGCAATGGGAATTGTTATCGGTTTCTGCTCGGAACATTCGTCGAACCACTCCGCCCGTACCGCAAACCCGTCCATCGCGGAATTACGAAATGGGGAGACATCTATCGGCGAAACGATATCGGATGATAATACCTTCCCTATGGCATCTTCAATCGGACAGGAAACCGTTCCCAAATCTGTTATCGTATCAAAAATTATTTGTGATGCTTCTTCATAACTAATCATCAGTAGCAGTCTCCTTGACACAATCAGCAATCTGACCAGCTATTAATTTGACAGGATGAATAATAATCGGGTTGAGGTACTCGAGAATTTCCCGCACCGCTTTTGGTGAGCCGGGAAGGTTGACAATGAATGATGTCCCCGCTACCCCGGAAACTGCCCGCGAAAACACGGCATAGCGGGACTTCCTTACACTGAATCCCCTGATCGCTTCGTCAAGTCCCGGGGTTGGTTTATCGAGAAAAGGACGGGTAACATCCGGTGTAATATCGCGCGGACCACAACCGGTACCGCCGGAGGTATATATCAAGGCATAGTTGTTATCTATGAATTGTTGAAGTGATGTTTGTATGGCGGTTTTCTCATCGGGTATAATTACACTATCAACAATAGTAAACAGGTCTGTATCTATCAGTTCCCGGAATACCGGCAGGCATTCATCTTCTCGTTTACCCGATGCTGCCCGATCGGAGACAATTATTATACCGACACTAAACTTCATTGTTCTCCCAACGAATGGTGTCACCGATACGGAATGTTCCCCCTTGTACCACGCGGGCAAATACACCTTCCCGCGGCATAATACAATCCCCGACAATTTCCCGGATATAGCACCCGTGATGACATTCTTTCCCGATTTGGGTAATCTCCAGTTTAATGGAGTCGCCGATACGAAGATTACTACCGATAGTGACATGGGTAAAATCAAGCCCGACTGTTGTGATATTCTCGGCAAAATCACCGGGTTTTATATCTTCAATAGCTCTCCGTACTTTATCGAATGATTCAAACGGGAGCAGTGAGACCTGTCGCTGTGACCCGGCATGGGCATCACCTTCGATTCCGTAATCGGTTACCAGTACCGCGGTATCGACATTATATTTTTTATCGCCTTTTTCTTCTGAAATAGAAATTCTATGTATCCGTCCGTGTGAATTCACCGGAAACACCACCTTTCTTTTTCAGTAATTTCAAGTCAGTGATGACAATATCTTTTTGTATCGCTTTCAGCATATCATAAACTGTCAATGCCGCCACACTACAGGCAGTAAGTGCCTCCATTTCTACTCCCGTACGAGCGGAACACACCACCGTGGCAGTTATCGTAATAGTGTATTTGGTAGCATCAGGGGTAAACTCAATATCCACATTGTCTAATGCTATCTGGTGGCACAATGGAATAAGCTCGGAGGTCTTCTTCGCAGCTTGTATCCCGGCAAGTTTGGCAACTGTGAGGACATCACCCTTTTTACTGGTATTTTCTTTCGTGGCGTGATAGGCTGCTTCGTTTAATAATACAACAACCGATGCCACGGCTTCCCGGCGGGTGATATCTTTACTGCCGACATCAACCATCTTCGCTTTGCCCGTGGTATCAACATGACTCAGTTTCGTCATTATCATCCCCCTATCTGTACAAATGACGGCAGGTTGTTTTCATCATCGTAAGCAGCGGCACATCCGCGGTAAGTTTTCGATGCAACTAACTTCCGGATAGCTGCTGCTGTTGTTGGTGACTGTTCTTTGAGAAGAGAAAATAAATCAAGTCCCTGGTGAGAGAACAGGCAGCCATGGAGTATCCCTGCCGATGTCAAACGCAGCCGGTCACACCCGGCGCAAAACGGGTGACTGACCGGAGAAATAAACCCGATACGGATTCCAAGTTCCGGGGCGGTATAATACCGGGCGGCGGAAGCTGGCTCGGAAGCCATTGGTGCAAGGGTGTAGGGGAGACGTTGGCGCAATTGTTCATTTGACAGATACCCGCGACGTTTACCCGATGCGTACTTGGTCGGCATATACTCAATAAACCGAATATCAATTCCCAGTCGGTTTGCAAAGGCTATCATAGCTTCCGCTTCGTGGTCATTGACGCCATCAATCAGCACACAGTTGAGTTTCACTACCGGAATATGTTTTATCGCTGTTGTTATACCTCGCATTACCTTATCGAAAGCATCGACAGTGGTCATCGACTGAAACTGCTTTCTGCTTAAAGTATCAAGACTGATATTGACCGCATTGAGTCCGGCATCTGCAAGCTTTGGAGCCAACTGTTCCAACAGTATGCCATTAGTGGTGATAGCGGTTGTTATGGAGGAGTCGATACGTTTTGTAAAAGCAACTAATTCCGGTAAACGTTTGTAAAGGGTCGGTTCACCACCGGTGAAGCGAACTTTCTTCACTCCCAGTTGACATAATAAATCAATAGCGTTTTCAAACAATGTATGCACCGCCGGGTCATTTCCGGCAACAGTCTTCGTGCCTGCCGGACGGCAGTAAAAACAGTTGAGATTACACGCATTGATGAGTGAGACTCGTAAATATCGAAGTCGATTAATGGTGTTCATCGACAGCCTCTTTATCTGTATCAGTGAATGTCGTTAATAAGAATTGCACAAGCCCGGATATATCATCACGGGAAAAACAAGGAATACCAGAAACACCCGGTTCCGAACCATAAAATGCAATAATGTTTGATGGCATATTATCCGTCAAAGAACCATCTTCCGGGATAATATATATTTTTTGATGGTTGGCTTTCTTGTCCCCTTCAATTAAACAAACATCATACATCGTTGCCATCATTGTCAATAGTGCGTTGATATGTTTTTCATCCGGTGCTGCGAATAACGCCAGCTCTTTGCGACTGACAGCAAGGGTCATGCCGGCGCCGGCTTTCCGGTGTTTGTAGGAATCTTTACCGGGAGTATCAAACAGATGGTCATGGCTGGTGTGTTTTATGGTCGCAACTTCATAGCCTGCTTGCATAAGGAGGGGAACCAGCTTTTCAATCAGGGTGGTTTTCCCGGAGTTTTTGGGACCTGTTACACCAATGTTAATCATGTCCGGTCTCCAGTTGTTGTAAGTCTGCTGGGGTGTTTACATTTCTCCAGGTGTCAACGGGTACAGGAAGTAATTTGTGTGTTAATGTTGATAATGTTCCCACCATGCGGTAATCTCCCTGTTTTGCCCTGGCAATCAATACAGGTAAAGCGGAATGGTGGTATACCCCACAAAGCATTTGCGGACCATGTTCTTCATAAAGTCCCACGAACTGCTGCCCGGTGTATGCTCCGATAATCGTAGTAATAATTTCCCGGTTCAAATCAGGTAAATCAGCAGCAGTGATAAAACACCAATCCTCCCGGCAATTCTGCAAAGCGGCAATAATACCAGCCATCGGACCATCGGCATCTGGGGTATCAATAACAATTTCGCATCCGAGTGAGGGGAACCGGTCCGGATTCTTGGCAACTATTTTTACGGTGTGAAATAAACCGGAACATATGTTTACTGCATGAGCAAGCAGGGTTGTGCCGTTATGCTGAACAAACAATTTGTCCCGTCCCAGGCGGCGGCTTTTGCCACCGGCGAGAATATATGCGGTGCCGGACCGTTTGCTGCCAGTATGAGAAAAGCAGCCGGAAGGCTGCTGGAGTTGTGTCATCTGTTCTCCTTTGCCAAACCGGGCAGGCTGGGTGATTGCTCTCCCAACCGTAGAGTCCCTGTCGACCCGGAGGGTAACATACAGGGTTCGGAGATTGTTCTTTCCTACTACGCTATCAATATAGCACTATTTTACAAATAGTACAAGATTAGTATTCGTTTTTTCCCGGGAAATCCTTTGACTTCTGTCAAATAGCAGGGAATATAATCGAAATCATCAGGAATGCAGTCCGGCTATTCCGTCCGTAATGAAACTGAATCCCAGCCATAGCAAAAAGAGACTACAGGAGAGAATAAGAATTTTGAACCCCACCCCGACTATCAATTTCTTTCCTTTCCAAAGCAGCATGGATACCACAGAATACCAGACAAAGTCAGACATGATATGCCCAAAATAGAACACCACCGGACCAACCATTCCGAGTTTTACCGATTTCATCACAAACGCTAACCCTGTTGTTGCCCACCAGACAAACCAGTACGGGTTCGATAACGTAGCTGTTATCCCTTTGGCCGCCAATCGGTGGTTGGATTTTTTCTCCTGCTGAGAGACCGAATAAGATATTCTGTTCTTGGTAATATCATAACCCATCATTGCCCCCATCAGTATCAATGCTGCTCCTCCGACAATACCGATAATGTGTGGCAGGATGGAGTCATCAGTAAAAGCAACCAGTCCCAGTGAAAGTATTACCACCACCGCAATTTCGGCAATAGCGTGACCAACAGAGATAATAGGACCGGTTTGCCAGCCATGCTGTGGGGTTTCCGCAATATCAACCACAAGCAACGGACCCGGCATCATCGCCCCTGAAAAACCAACCCCGAAAGAAAGAAAAAACAGAGATAACAATTCCATAATACCAATATAAGGCATAACAGGGAAAAATGTTCCTGTAAAACTTGATATTATCATTGTATGTGATGTATAAATATAGAAGCAACTTATGGAGAAAATGGGGGTTGGGAAAAAGTGCAGCAAAAATTGTGCTGGATTAAATAGAAAATTGAAGTATATTGCATTTATGACGGTCTTAGAGTCCAAAGAATTAAAAAAATACTACCAAAAACGAGCCGTGGTAAACGGTGTTTCTATATATGTCAATCCAGGTGAGGTGGTGGGGTTGCTCGGTCCCAACGGTGCCGGGAAGACAACGACTTTTTATATGGTTATTGGATTTATCCGCCCGGATGGCGGCAAGGTGTTTTTGGGAGGACAGAATATCAGCCGCTTCCCGATGTATAAGCGTGCCCGGCTGGGTATCGGTTATCTTCCGCAGGAAGCCTCTGTATTCAGGAAAATGACTGTGGAAGAAAACCTTATGGCGATTCTTCAGTTTCAGAAAATGAGCCGTAAAGAACGTAAAGCCCGGCTGGAAGAGTTGTTACAGGAGCTTGATATTGAGCATCTTCGAAAAAACAAGGCATATACCCTGTCCGGTGGGGAACGCCGACGGGTGGAAATAACCCGGGCGCTGGTGACCAACCCAAAGTTTATGTTGCTCGATGAACCGTTTGCTGGTATTGATCCGATAGCTGTTGAAGACATACAACGGATTATCAACAGGCTGGTTGAACGAGGGTTGGGAGTATTGATAACCGACCATAATGTACGGGAGACGCTCTCAATCTGTGACCGGGCATATATTATGTGTGATGGAAAGATTTTGAAATCAGGGACCTCAGAGTACCTGGCAAATGATCCCGAAGCACGGAAAATTTATCTGGGGGAAAAGTTTCAGCTTAACTGAGCTGACGGTAAATTGTTGAATTAGTGAACGATCTGGACTGGTGGGATAAATAGGAGCACGCTAAGTCCGATAATTTGTAATAAAGACATTAAAAAGGGATTTGACTTTTTAAGCGATTGGGTATGATATGAAACTCGGGATTGGATTACAGCAACGACTTCAGCAAGTTCTTGCACCGCAACTTATTCAGTCTTTGAAAATGCTCCAAATGCCGGTGCTGAAACTGGAACAAACCATACGCCATGAGCTGGCGACCAATCCGTTGCTTGAGGAACTTGAAGAAACAGAAGTCGAAAAAGAAGAAACCAACGAAGAAGCTGAATTAGAGATAGAATCTGAAAAAGACGATTCCACCACTGAAACTGACTGGGAAGAATTCCTGTTCGATGATGAGGAAGGATACAAAGTCCGTGAGCCTCGTGAAAACCAGGAAATGCAATTCGAGGGTACGGCTGCTTATTCTGCCAATCTCTATGACCATTTATTAGAACAGCTCAATTTCCTGAAACTCTCCGAAGAAGAGCATCTGATTGGCGAGTATATCATCGGCAATATAGCGCCCGACGGCTACTTGTCTATTAGTGTCCCGGAGATGGCAAAAGAGCTGAATATCGAACCTGAGCGGATCGAAGAAGTGCTCAAAATGATTCAGCGCTTTGACCCAACCGGGGTCGGTTCCCGCGATCTTCGCGAGTCTTTGCTTCTCCAGCTGAGAGAAAAAGGGTTGGAAGGGTCATTGGCATATCGTATTGTCGATGAGCATTTGCACGAGCTCGACAGGAAATCCCTGCTCCAGATTTCAAAAATGATGGGTGTCCCGATTGAGCGGGCGCAACAGGCAATGAATATTATCAAGAGCCTGTCTCCCAAACCGGCACAGGGACGATTTGATACCGCTGCGATGCCGGTAGTCCCTGATTTGATTGTCGAACGGTTTGGTGATGAATATATTGTCTATCATAATGATAACCACATCCCTCGACTGCGTATCAACCGAAACTATAAAAACCTGGTAAAACGCGGTAATAAGACTCCGCAGAATACGAAGAAGTATATCCAGCAGAAACTGGAACAGGCTCGTTGGTTACTGAATTCTATCAATCAACGCCGTACAACAATGATTCGAGTCATGGAAGCTATCATAGAAAGGCAGCGCGATTTCTTCGAAAAAGGACCGGCGTTTCTCAAGCCGCTTATTATGGAAGAGATAGCCCAGATGGTTGACATGAATGTTGCCACAATCAGCCGGGTATCCAACGGGAAATATGTCCAGACACCACTGGGTGTGTATGAGATAAAATACTTTTTCAATTCCGGCATTACACGAGCCGATGGCGAGGATATGTCCAAGCGATCGGTAAAACAGCGCATCGAAGAATTGATAAAACACGAACCTCCTGACAAACCATATTCCGATCAGGAAATATACCGCCGTTTGAACGAAGAGGGTATCCAACTGGCCCGCAGGACAGTGACCAAGTATCGGAAAGAGTTGCAAATTCCACCTGCCAGACTTCGTAAACGGGTGGCGGAATCAACAAAATAGCCGCTATCAAAATACGTTCATCATTAATGTGTGGTTTCCATGGGATAGGCGACTTGCATACTTCCATAGTAGGATATAAACAATATACCTGAAACTTACTGATTCTATTGGAGTACAATATAATAGAAATGATCATGCTAATTTCTTTTAACCTGTGCACACGGTAAAAAACAACAGGAGCAGACAAAAACTGACAACGAAAAGGGAAAAATATTTTTTACTTTTCAAACAAAAAAACTCGATTTCTCAGAAAGAACATATTATGCTGATTTTACATGAAATCCATTTCGGGAAAAAGAGTTGCTCGGAATATCGACAAGGCAGGTATATTCCCATGACAGATAACCTATGGAGCAGCACCTTTTTTTGTGAAAGTAACCTCCCCACGCTTTTACGAAAAAGATGCGTTTTAAGTTATAAATCATTGTTATCATTTCAAAACCACGCATGGAAAGGAGTCATTCAGCCATGCTAAAAGAGATAACCGCACGCCATTTTGACCTTACACCCGAAATACGTGAACGTGCCGAAGAAGAAATGGACCGATTAACTCGCTATTTTGATAATATCGTATCGGCAGAGTTGGTCCTCGATACCGAACGACATATCCGGGTAGCGGAATTGAAGGTGAATGTTTATAACAACACTATCACCGGAACCGGTGAAACCGATGACATGTATAATTCCATCTCAATTGCTGTGGATAAAGTCAAAAGCCAGTTGAAAAAGTACAAGGGAAAACTGAAAAACAGACGCCCCGAAGCTATTGCCGAGACAAAAGAAGACCTCACCCGCCCGAGCACCGATGTTGACGATGTAGAAGTATAACTGCTGACAAAAAATCCATACAAAACCCGCCTTGTGACACAAGGTGGGTTTTTTTATAACGTATATGCACTCCTTTGCGCCTAAGGTGCAGGTTATCTGCGTACTTTCTTCTCCGCCGCTGTTTTGCGTAGCCTGTAAGTTGCTATGTACAAGCTGGTTATGGTTGACGCGAAAAACTTTCATGCCCGGCACATTTTCAATGTATGGTGAGGTATGATAGACCAGACGTTACAAGAGATTTTTACCAGCGGTGTGTACCTGATGCTTATTGGCTTGGTGGCAGCCAGTCTCTTTTTTGCGATGGCTGGTTTTAGCGAGTTGAGCAGCCGGGCGCTGGAGGGGTTGTTGTTTTTAGCGCTGGCGGTTTTTTTCTTCTGTCTGCACCTGTTTTTATTATTCAACCACCCGGCTCACAGTGAGATGATTCCAGGTCCCTTGCACTGGTGCATTGCGATTTTGGCTCCGGTACTCATTGGATTATACTTGTTGATGGGGTTGGTCAGTTTTGTCTCTTCTCATACCCGACCGGGACTGGTTAAAATCTTCTTTGGGCTTACCTTGCTTTGTTATCTCTATATGCTTGGAGCCGGATGGTCGGCTGATACAAAGACTATCCTGACAGCCTGGTATGGTGGCATCTGGTTCAATCTTGAATTGAGAACCAGTTAACAACTACTTGTTCACCTGAGAATACTTTTCAACGAGATAATTTACTCTCTCTGTGTTCTTTCTTCAGTTTTTGAGGAATGTATCAGGACCACAAGGGTTCTGCTTAACATTGACTATTGAACAGGCGTTCAGCGTAAGCGGTGAGCCACTCAACCATATAAATCATCGGTATGTCGGGTTTCTTATCAGCTTACAGCGGATTCGGAACACCGACCTGCGAAACTGACCTATGTTTCAGTGAACTCAGATTTTAACTCAACTGAAAGCTGTAAAACAGCCAAAGGCTGTGTTGAAAAACCTCAACATTTTCTTTCAAGCACCCTTCGACTCCGCTCAAGGTGACTTGAAAGATATTGTCATTCAACAAGTCTTGCTGAGCGGAGTCGAAGCATGACACCCACAAGATAACTTTTTCAACACTTACGAAAATGGTGGTCCAATTGTAGGTTGGGTTCCGCAGTCAGGTTTTTACCGGACAAGAAACCCAACATAATCAAGGGTTATTATAAGAAAACAGTATAACGAAAAGATGTCGGGTGTTTCATCGGTTTTCAGGAAATTCATACTTAACCGGCAAAACTTTTGATGATATTGATGTTGATATGTTTCTCACTTCAAGGGAAAAGTGCGAACCGATACCCACTTGTACCCGCTTAACGGGGTAATAAGGTCAACAGCAGTGGCGACAAATTGCTCATCGGGCAGATACGGGACAATCTTTTCCTTTACCATCAAAACCCGGTAATCAGAAATCTCACGGGCAACTGTTACA
>JAJRZL010000314.1 GCA_024275255.1 Candidatus Zixiibacteriota bacterium
ATACTTCCTCGAAAATCTTCGTCCCGCCAATACGATTATTTATTTTGGTTATATTTTCATTGCTGGATGCCTGGTACACGCGAAAGTCTTTCAACTCCGGGATTTTCGGTTCGGCTGCTGCCTTGATATTCCCGGTTCCGCTTATTTTAATTTTCACGGTAACCGGTTGGTTTACCTCGACCGAACGTTTATCCGCTACGACCGAAAGCCTGAACTGTCCAATACTGCCGTTATAGTCAGCCGGTCGTCCTTTTGTCGGCAGCGGTTTCACCTTAATACGAATCGGATTACTACGCACAGTCACATCTTTGCCGGAGTTAAAAAAGTCACCAAACATACCAAACGGATCCCGTCGCCTTCTCTGCTCAGCAACGGTCACCCGTATCGCAGCTCTTCCGATAGTCAGTTCGCCAGTTTGTGTCGGAAAGAGAGCATACTTGCGTTCAATTACACGATAGGTACGTCCCCCTATTTTCTGGCGGTAGGGAGCACTGTTGCCCAACAGCTCATTCCAGAACCCGGTAGTTGTCGGTTCGGTTAGTTCTGGACTTCCATAGTATTGTACAGCGATATAAAACTTTAATGTCAGAGTTACCTGTTCATTGACATATGGGTTTTTCTTATCAACCACCGCTTCCATGAAGTAATCTTTTCCCCGACCGCTCTTTTTATCAATCGCACGGTTTTCGAGTTTTGGTGATGTTGCGGTTCCCTTGTTCAAAACAGTCAACTCGACAGTGTTGCCCTTGTATCTCCTGTTTTTATAGACTACTGCAATATTAGAGAGCGGATACGTGCCCGGTTTCTTGGGCATCAGAAGATACCGGTAGGTAACGGAAGAGCTAACCTGCCCGTTGACAATACTGATATTGCTGGAACGTCCCTGTGAATAGATTTCAAAAGCAGCGAATGTCGGTATTTTCGGACCGGGGAGATTTTGTGATTGCCCGGAAATAACAATCTGCATGGTGGCGTTTTCATCAAGCCCGATAGTATCCCTGTCGAGCGTCACCACCACGCTGAGTTCATCCTGCCCCTGGGCGCCATAGACAACCGCTCCCGAAACCGGCAGGAGAGTTGTCAGGCAAATGCCCAAAAGCAACAACCACCACTTGTTCCTTGAAGTATTCATCAGCTCCAATAAACCAAAATATATTCCCTCATGGAAGCGTTATCCGGTTTTTTTACTACCAGTCAGGACCGGAGTATCCTTTTCCAGATGTTATTCGTCGTTTTATCTTCTTTTGAATATCCTGTTCGTCATCACGAAGCGCATTCAATATGCGCTCAGCATCTTCCCTGGACATCTTTTTCTCTTGTTGCTGTTGCTGCTGCTCATCTTGTTGCTGGTCCTGTTTGTCCTGTTTCTCTTCACCCTGTTGCTGCTGTTGTTGATTCTGCTGCTCCTCCTGCTTTTGTTGGTCTTGCTTATCTTCCTGTTTCTTATCCTGCTGCTGTTGCTGTTGCTGGTCTTGTTGCTGCTGGTCCTGCTGTTGTTTATCTTGTTGTTGCTGTTGTTTATTGTTCTGTTGCTGTGGTTTTGTCTGTTCTTTTAACATCTTTCGGGCAAGTTCAAGGTTAAACTTGGCATCGATGTCATCGGGATTGAGATTCAGGGCGTTTTCATAACTTTTTATGGCATTCTGGTAATCACCCATGCGATAGTAGGTGTTACCCAGGTTGTACTGGGCTTTCGCTTCCATATTGATATCAGTCGTGTTGAGCGCTTTCGTGTACGCATCGACAGCTTGCTCGTAGTCTCCCTGCTTGTACGCCGCTCCTCCCATGTTATAAAACAGCTCAGGGGATTCGGGCAAATCTGTTTCGGCGTTATGATACTCTTCCATAGCCGACTTGTAATCACCTTTCCGGAAAGCTTCGTTCCCCTTCTTCACAAGGTCCACATAGTCCTCGCCCTGTACTGAAGCAACACCGAATACAAAGCAGACAATAACAGCTATTGTGACTATATGTTTATCCATCAGTTCTTACTCCCCGATGGTTTTTTACGTTCCGGTAAAAAGAACTCACCAACAATTAAGAACAAAGCCAGCAACAGGGGCCATTGAAAACGGTCGTCATAACGTGTAACCAGCCTGCCTTCCAGTTCTTTCTTTTCCAACTTGGTAATATCATCAAAAATACGGTCGAGTTCTATTTCTCCGGCTGAGGCATGGTAATACTTCCCACCGGTTTCCAGGGCTATTTTCTGTAAAGTCACCTCATCTAACTTGGTGAGAATCATCTCCCCATTGCTGTCTTTTTTGAACCCGATCTGTTTTCCTTTACGATCATACACCGGGATAGGTTCCCCCGCCGGACTTCCGATACCAACCGTATAAATCTTGACACCTTCCTTGCGAGCTTCCTTCGCCATATCAACAGCGCCGCCGGTTTGGTCTTCACCATCGGTCAGCAGGATAAGCACTTTATACTTCTTTTCTTTCTGGTTGAACGCCTTGGTGGCTTCCTCAATCGCTGCCGACAACGATGTTCCCTGAATACTTACCGAAGTATTATCTGCCGCCCTGAGGAGAAATTTAGCCGAGGCATAATCAAGTGTTAGCGGACACTGGATAAAAGCTTCCCCGGCAAAAATAACCAGTCCGATACGATCGCCTTTCAGACGGTCAATAATACTTTCTATCTCCTGCTTAGCTTTTTCCAGCCGGGTCGGTTTCATATCACGCGCAAGCATGGAGTTGGAGACATCAAGCGCAACGATAAGGTCAATCCCTTCCCGCTTGAGCAGTTCCAGGTGAGTGCCGAACTGTAAACGAGCCAGCGCCACAACAATAAGTACAAGCCCCACAATAAGCAGGATTGCCTTGGTGCGCTGACGAGTGAAAGAAATATAAGGCGCATTTTTCAGAATAAGCGGCAAATCACCAAACCGGCTGATGAGCTTTTTCTTTCGAGCAATTGCCCAGAACAGAAAGACAGCCACCACGGCAACAAGCAACAAAAGCAGGAAGTTTTCCGGTTGAGCAAAGCGCATATCTTAGTTTGTCTCCACGTTACGGTAGTTTCCGGAAATACGTATTCGCCAACAATATCTCCAGTACGAGGAATAACAACCCGGCATACGCAAAGTAATGAAACAGTTCCTTGTACTGGATATGTGAAGCAATTTCTATTTTTGTTTTTTCCAGATTATCAATCTGGTTATAAATCTCATCGAGCTCCTTACCGGAGCGGGCACGGAAGTATTTCCCGCCTGTAATTTTTGCTATCTCCTTTAACGTTTTCTCATCTATACGGGTCGGTTGATAGACATACCGTTTCCCGAATAACGGGTCATTATATGGATACAACTGGTTACCCGGTTTCCCGGCAGCTATGGTATAGATTTTTATATTAAATGCCGCTGCCAGGTTTGCCGCTGTTAAGGGGTCAATCTCTCCTGCGTTGTTATCACCATCGGTCAGCAGTATGATAATCTTGCTTTTTCCCTTCGATTCTCGCAGGCGGTTGACGGCATTGGCAATCGCCATACCGATAGCAGTGCCGTCCTCGATGATACCAAAGTTCACCTGATCGACAAAGTTCAGCAGTACTCCATAATCAGTTGTCAGCGGACATTGTGTAAACGAATAACGGGCAAATACTACCAGTCCTATTCTATCATTCACCCGGCGGTTGATAAACTTCTTGATTTCCTCCTTGGCAACATACAAGCGGTTGTTCGGTTTGAAATCTTCCGCCTGCATCGACGAGGAGACATCGAGCGCCATCATAATGTCAATACCTTCCGATGTTACCTTCTTATACTCGGTTCCGGAACGGGGACGGGCAATTGCAATGACAAACATCACCACCGCCAGTACTCGCAGGGTGGGAACAACAAACCGAAACCGCTGTCGGAAGGTTCTCGATGTTTGCTTCACGATTCGCAGGTCGGAATACTTGATAGTAGCCGAGCGGATACGTTTGCGTTTCACATAGAACCACACCATACCAGCCAGAACCAACAGCCCGACAAGAAAAATTATCCATGCGGGAATATGCACCCGGACAAAGTCCATGATGCTAAAAGATAAACCGGCAAACTCGAGCTTCATTGCTTACCTCCCGATGTTACCGATATATCCTGAGAATCAGTTGCTCCGGCTGAAACAACTGTCTGCTGCTTTTGGAGATAATCCACTCGCACTCGCTCGATAATATGGTGAACCGTTTCGAAATCCTCCCGTGTCCGCTCTATTCCCGGCTCCAGCCTGGCAAACTTCACAAGGTCAGCATGCTGTAAAAACGCCTTGGTATCTTCAAAGACCGTACCGGGAAGCTCTTCATACTCGAACTGCTCCATGAACTCTTCGGTAGTCATATCGAGCACATTGTGGTTGTATATCTTTCCCAGGTACCAGCGCAAAATTTCCGAAAGCTCGATATAGTACTGCTTGAAATGTCCTTTTTCCGGTAATACTTCCTGTTTCAATACCGCCAGACGTTCAAACGCAATTTCCCAGGGCGGGCGCAAATCGACCGGCTCGGTTTCTTCTTTCTTTTTCCGGAGTTTCATCCATACGAATAACGCAATAGCTAACAACAGCAGTAATCCCAGCCCACCCCAAAGGAAGTAGCGACTGTAATCACGTTTGAACTCGTACTGCGGTTTTAACGGTTTGATATCAAGAGAATCACCCGCCTTTGAAAGCAGCGATTTCACTGTTATCGGGACCGCTTCGGACAAGACCACTTTCCGGGTACCGTCAGGCAGGTTAAAAGCAACTGGGATAGGCGGGATAATGTATTTCCCGGTAGTAAACGTACTGAGGACAAATATATTTTCACTTTTAATACGCCCGTCATCAAGCCGGGTAATAATATCCGACTGGTAATCTTTCACATCAAAAGCGCCAAGATTAGCACCAAGTGGCGGGGGAATTAGCTCCAGGGTTGAATCATACAGAATAGTCAGCTTGTAAGTGATGAGGTCCCCTATGTACATCTCAGCCTTATCCACCGAGGTCTCAATTTCCACCCCGCTCAGTGACTTTACCGTATCCGTTGGTTCCTGGGCACGAACTGAAGACACCAAAAGCAACAAAGAGAAAAAGAGAACCCCTTTTATAAGATTATCAATATAATGGTGTCTTATATGTCGCAAAAATGTCTCCATCCCGGTTACTTCACATTTTCATCATAGAACACAACCCGGTCACTCTTCGCCAGTTTCGAGATATAATCGGAAAATGCCGATTGTGTTTTCTCATTCTGATAATCAAGGAATACCTGTGCTCTTACTGAGTCGTATGGCTTATCATTATACCGTATTGTTTTATTTGCTTCGTAATAGTTTAGCACATCGGAAGTATCAATCCGAATTTGTGGAATCACATTATCCAGCAAATATTTATTGACCAGCAATTTCCTGTAAAACTGATGCTGCTTCCGTTTTATTTCGGGGTCGTTTCCATAATCTTCCCTGACTGCTGCCCGGTATATCAATTCTTCTCCTATGTACTGATGAACAAACTGGATTTTCTTATCGCGGGTCAAATATTGCTTTTGCACGTCCGGCGGCAATGACTGGATTTCATCATTAATCTGCGATAACCAAATCGGTACTCCCCCCACTCGCGCCACGGCTACATCATTTTTATCCGCAGGAACAGAATCAATATCAACAGCGGCATCAAGCTGGCGTTTGGCATCAATGATGTTCCCCATTTTCTCAAGCGAGGCAACCAGTTTCCGTGAGGCTTCATCGGCAAACGAAGCATCGGCGGGAGCAAGTGTTTTTGCCCGAAGATAATATGCAGCCGCCTGCTGAAAGTCTTTTACATGTTCAAAATAGATACGAGCTATCAGGTAGTTGATATTCGCACGGGTGGCATCATTGATGTCATTGTATTGTAAAATCTTTATATATTCATCAATTGCCGCCTGATACAACCCGTTGTCGCGAAGTTCTCCCGCTAACTTTTTATGGCGGGCTATGGCAGCGGAATTGTCCTCTGTCTTCGAACACGAGTTGACGACAAGCATAAGTAATAAGAGAACAATAACAAGTGTTCCTACTGTATGACAATACTGTTTCATATTCATGCGCATCCTGCCTACATCCTCTTTCCCCGTTTTTTGAAGAAATTTATCAGCGGCACAATGTATGACTTATCAGTTCGGATATTGATAAAGTCAAGGTCAATACGGCGGAATCCCATTTTCAACGCATTTACATCTTCCTCGGCGCGGGAAGCAAATTCCCTCCGAAACTCCCTTGAGCTGGTATCAATCAGGTACACTTCCCCGGTTTCCGCGTCCTCAAGCTCAATCAACCCGACATCTTCAAAGTCAGCCTCACGGGGGTCGGTTATCTTAATGGCGATTACATCATGTTTCCGGTTGGCAATTTGCAGGGGTTGATAATAATCAGTGGACAAGAAGTCAGAGATAAGAAACACCACCGATTTCCTTTTGATAACCTTGTTGAAAAACTCAAGGGCTCCCCCGATATCGGTTCCTAAGCGCGTGGGTTTGAAATAGAGAATTTCCCGAATCAAACGGAGCACATGCCCGCGACCCTTTTTGGGGGGAATATATTTTTCCACAATATCTGTAAAAATAATCAGCCCGACCTTATCATTGTTCTTAATTGCCGAAAATGCCAGTAAAGCGCTCAACTCGGCGGCGGTTTCACTTTTGAACCGATCACGCGTACCGAACGCTCCCGATGAAGAGGCATCGACTAAAAGTACTACCGAAAGCTCACGCTCTTCCTTGAACTTCTTGATATAGGGATACCCGGTTCTTGCGGTAACATTCCAGTCAATCAACCGGATATCATCACCCGGTTCATACTGTCGGACCTCCTCGAACTCCATTCCCTGCCCTTTGAACGTGGAATGGTATTCTCCCGAGAACAGGTCATTAACCAGCTTTTTCGTGCTGATTTCAATCCGACGAATCTTTTTCAGTAATTCTTTTGGCAGCATGAACTATTCTACGGTACTTCTATTGTATCAAAGGTCTTGGTAATTATTTTATCGCTGTCGATTTCTTCCGCTTCCGCCTCATACGTCAAAAGCACCCGGTGCCGGAGGACATCATAGCCAATCGCCTTGATATCTTCCGGGGTGACATATCCGCGCCCTTTCAGGAACGCATGCGCTTTGGCGGCAAGGTTCAGGTAAATCGTCGCCCGTGGTGATGCTCCAAAAGCAATAAGGTCACGCAACTCAGCTAAACCATATTTTTCCGGTTCACGCGTAGCGAAAACGATATTGACAATATATTCTTTGATTTTCTCATCGACATAAATCGACCGCACTACTTTCCGTGCTTTGACAATGTCGTCGGGTGTTATCACCTTCTCGATTTTCGGTAAGTCGGAGGTGGTATTGCGGTCCATGATTTCCCGTTCTTCCGCCGGTGAAGGATACCCGATTTTCAGCATGAGCATAAACCGGTCCACCTGTGCTTCCGGTAACGGGTAGGTTCCTTCCTGTTCAATCGGGTTCTGGGTTGCCAAAACAAGAAACGGCTCATCAAGCGGGAAGGTGGTATCACCAATCGTTACCTGCCGCTCCTGCATAGCCTCCAGCAATGCCGACTGTACTTTGGCAGGGGCACGGTTAATTTCGTCAGCCAAAATGATATTGGCAAAAATCGGTCCCTTCTTGACCGAAAACTCAGCGGTTTGCGGGTTGTAAATCATTGTCCCGATAAGGTCAGCCGGGAGCAAGTCCGGGGTAAACTGAAGCCGCTGGAATTTTGCCTGTATGGCGTCGGAAAGAGTTTTCACTGACAGGGTTTTTGCCAAACCGGGAACACCCTCGATGAGAATATGCCCATCGGCAAGAATCCCGATCAGCAGCCGTTCGACAAGATATTTCTGCCCGACAATAATCGAGCTGATTTGAGCTGTTAACCGTTCAACAAACGATGACTCAGCTTCAACACGTGCCTGAATTTCCTGAATATCGGTGTGCATCTATCCTCCATTATTCACTATAATAACTTTTCAAACAAACTCCTGACTTCCGCTTCCAGCCGGATTGCGTCGCCCGGAGCAGCATTGACAGGACGGAATTTATCTTTACGAGCTTCAATTATCCACGTCGTAATCTTTTCTTTGTCCATTGGGCTTAACGCAGTTGCCTCAACCGCATTCGCTAACGCTTCATTATCCAGGTTGTCAGGATTAATGTCAAACCGGCTGATACAATAATTCGACAGTATTCGATACAAGCCGGTTTGAAACTTTTTCATATCACCAGCGGATTCCTTTTTCAGAGCAGTCAATTCATCGAGCACTCGTTCTACCGGTGACTTTGCTTTCGGGATAGAATCCTTGTTTCGTTTCCTGGCAATGATAACAGCAGCAAGTCCAATTCCTCCCGCTCCAACAACAGCAATGATGATAATAAGCCATGTAGGAAAAGAACTGGTACGCTCTTCTTTCGGGAGCGGTTCGGCAACATGAATAGTCATTGCCTCTGTTACCAGCTCTCCGGCGGTGCTGTCCGGCATGGAAAGATAGCTGATTGAAATCGGTTCGATTCGTGCCGTTCCGGGAGCAGTGGGTATCAGGGTGTATTTATATGTTTTGGTAGTAACCTCATCTGTGCCGCTGCCTATTGA
>JAJRZL010000315.1 GCA_024275255.1 Candidatus Zixiibacteriota bacterium
CAGCAGTAATGATATAACGACTATTAAAAGCATCCATAAGTGTTTTTTCATGACCGATTTTCCTCCTTATTATTTGACTACTTAATCACTATATCGGACAAAAAAGAGAGATGTTTAGACTCTTTAGCACTGCCACTGGTGACAATTTCTGCAAGTCTCCAGTTGCCTGAACAGGCTTATTTCACTATGTTACCAGCCTTGTGAGAAAATATGCGAAACATATAGAGAAGGAGTCAATGCCATGGCTGCATACGATGAGCTAATCAAACAGTGTAAAGAGATTGCCACACTCGCTTCAACAGCATCTATTTTGCACTGGGACCAACAAACATATATGCCGCCCCAGGGAGCTGCCTTTCGGGCAGAGCAACTGGGAGCAATCTCTAACCTTGTCCACCAACGGTTTACCGACCCCAAAATTGGTGACCTCATCAGTGAAGCGGAGCAGTCTGATGTTGTCAAAGATCCGGAATCTCCCGAAGCTGCCAATATCCGCGAGCTGCGCCATGCGTACGATAAAGCCACCAAACTGCCAACAGAGTTGGTGGAAGAAATAACTAAAACAACTTCCCTTGCTCAGCAGGACTGGGTAAAAGCCCGGGCAAACTCCGATTTCAAGCTGTTTCTCCCCTGGCTGGAAAAAGTTGTCAAGCTCTCGAAGGAAAAAGCTGATGCGTATGGGTACGAAGGTGAGCCATACAATGCCTTACTGGATGACTACGAACCCGGGGCAACAGTAGATGAAATTGTGGATGTCTTTGAAAAGCTGCGCAATGAACTCGTTACCCTGCTGCAAAAAATCAAAGATGCCCCCAAAAAGCCCGATGTTTCCATTGTTGAACGTGAGTACGATGTGGAACTCCAGCGAATCTTTGGTGAATCGGTTGCCGCAGCGATGGGGTTTGACTTTACATCCGGTCGTCTTGATGTCACTACCCATCCGTTTTGTACCGGAATCGGACCCGGCGACACGCGTATTCTCACCCGCTATAACCCGAACCGTCTCAATGATGCCCTCTTTGGTATTATGCACGAAGCCGGACACGGGCTGTACGAGATGGGTATTGATAAAAAGAAGTATTTCGGTACCCCAATGGGTGAGTCTGTTTCCCTTGGTATTCATGAATCCCAGTCCCGTATGTGGGAAAACCAGGTCGGACGCTCCAAGCCATTCTGGAAGTATTTCCTGCCACAGGCAAAACGGCTGTTCAGGAAATCCCTGGAAGGAGTCGAACTGGATGATTTCTACGGCGCTATCAACAATGTCACCCCCTCGTATATCCGGGTCGAGGCTGACGAAGCAACTTACAACCTGCATATCCTCTTGCGGTTTGAGTTGGAACGGGCATTGTTGACCGGTGATTTGAAACCGGCTGATGTTCCGGGAGAGTGGAACGACCGGTTTCAGAAATACTTTGGTATTGAAGTCGATAAAGATGCCAACGGCTGCCTTCAGGATGTGCACTGGTCAAGCGGTCTTATCGGCTATTTCCCCACCTATACCCTCGGCAATCTGTATTCCGCTCAGTTCTTCAATAAGGCAAAGGAAGATATGCCGGATTTGGACGAACAGTTCGAACGGGGAGAGCTGTTGAACCTTCGTGAATGGCTCCGGGTGAATATCCACCAGCATGGTCAGCGATATCGTGCCAATGACCTGTGTAAAAAAGTTACCGGCAAACCGCTTGATTACAAACCACTGGTGGCATATATGAATGCCAAGTTCGGTGAGATTTACGGGTTTTAGTTTCATGTACCAATAGTCAACAAATTAATGGAGATAGCATACTGTTGCTAACCGGGTCTTTTCATCCGGTGATGAAAAGGCCCTGTTTTCCTGTTGCAATAAAGGAAAAGACTGTTTTCAATCATCTGAAATTCCGGTACAACGAAAAAATGCTTGAGCCGGGGGAGACTACGTTGTATAATCGAACGAACTTTTTCTAATTACAGGTTGTATGTACGAGAAACAAAGAACAATACGAAAAGAAATCAGTATGTCGGGAGTGGGGCTGCATACCGGCAGTACCTGCACCATGACATTCAAACCGGCTCCCCCGGACTCCGGTATCCGTTTTGTTCGGACTGACTTGCCGGGGAAGCCATCGGTTATCGCCGATATCGACCATGTGGTGGATATCTCCCGCGGGACCACCCTGCAAAATGGTGAAGCAAAAGTCCACACGGTAGAGCATGTGTTGGCGGCGTTTGCCGGGCTCCAGTTGGATAATATGGTGGTCGAGCTGAATGGTAACGAACCGCCGGTGGGAGACGGCTCCGCCAAACCATACGTGGATAAACTCCTTGAAGCCGGTATAGAGACACAGGATGCCGACAAGTTTTATCTTGAAATCGACACCCCCATGGCATACAACGAACCGGAACGTCGTGTTGACCTGGTAGTGGCGCCATCGAATGACCTGCGCATTACTTTTATGATAGACTACAAGAACCCGGCTCTGGGCACACAGTACACAACGATTGTTGATTTGGAAAAGGAATTTGTCGAAGAGTTTGCCCCTGCCCGTACATTCTGTTTCCTGTCGGAAGTGGAAGCATTGAAAGAAGCCGGGCTTATCAAGGGTGGCGGACTGCACAATGCTATTGTCATTTACGATTCCGACCTCGGTCAGGTAGAAGTTGACCGTATCCGAAAAGCGCTGAACTTAACGGAAAAGGCTTTTGTCGGCAAGACCGGTATTATCAATGATATTCCGCTTCGTTTTTACAATGAACCGGTACGCCATAAAGCACTTGATTTGCTCGGCGACCTGTTCTTAATCGGGGTTCCGTTTAAGGGACACGTGCTGGCGGCACGCTCCGGTCATAAAGCCAATGTTGCCTTAGCGCGCAAGATGCGTGATTTGTACAAGAAGAAAAAAATTGCCGGTAAATACAGCAATCAAAAATCCGGGATACTGTTTGATATCAACGCTATCGAAAGAATCATGCCCCATCGGTATCCGTTTTTACTGATTGACAGAATTCTCGACCTGATTCCTGATAAAAAAGTTGTGGCGCTTAAAAATGTTACCATCAACGAGCCGTTCTTTCAGGGTCATTTTCCCGGGCATCCCATTATGCCGGGAGTGCTTATTCTTGAAGCGATGGCGCAAGCCGGTGGTGTGTTGCTTTTGAATGCGGTCGAAGAGCCGGAAAAACATGTGGTCTATTTCATGGCTATCGACAATGCCCGGTTCCGCAAACCAGTCATCCCCGGCGACCAGCTCCGTTTTGAACTGGAGATGCAGTCGTTCCGTCGAAAAACATGCAAGATGTCCGGTAAAGCGTATGTCGAAGACAAGTTGGTTGCCGAAGCGGACTTTATGGCTATGGTGGTTGAACGATGAGCAATATCCATCCAACAGCAGTCGTATCCCCAAAGGCGGAACTGGCTGAGAATGTCACAGTGGAACCATTTGCGATAATTGAAGATGATGTACAAATCGGCGAGGGGTCAACAATAGGCTCCACCGCCCTTATTGCCAGCGGCGCCCGTTTAGGGAAAAATGTCACTATTGCTCATGGTGCGGTTATCTCCACAGTTCCCCAGGATTTGAAATTCGGCGGTGAAAAAACTCATGTATCTATTGACGACAATACCACAGTGCGGGAATACGCCACTATCAATCGCGGGACCAAAGCATACGGTACGACAACTGTCGGGAAAAACTGCCTGTTGATGGCATATTCACACGTGGCGCATGACTGTATTCTTGGTGACAATGTTATCATCGCCAATGCGGTCAATCTTGCCGGTCACATCGAAATTGATGATTACGTGATTATCGGCGGGGTTGTGCCTGTGCACCAGTTTGTCAAAATAGGCGCTCATAGCATGGTCGGTGGCGGTTTTCGAGTGCAACAGGATGTCTGTCCATACGCGCTGGTAGCGGGCTACCCGTTAAAGGTTGCCGGTCTGAATTCGGTCGGGCTTCGCCGGAGGGGATTTGAGCGTGATGTTATCCGGAAAATTGAACAAGCCTTTAAGATTCTGTTTTTCAGCAGCCTGAACACATCTCAGGCAGTGGAACGCATAAAAACAGAGCTGGAAATAATTCCCGAAATTCAAGTCATCCTCGATTTTATCGAACGCTCAACACGCGGGTTGATAAAGTAAAAAGTATCAGTCGATATTGATTTACAGAACAGTGTACCGCCCTCTTTTCACGGCGGCAACAATAATGGGGATGAGCACCAGTTGCAGAGCAATTCCCGGCAATCCGCTCACAATCACCCCCGCCGATGAAAAGAACTGGGCGGCACTGTACGGCAACTCCATGAACAGGCCCAGCACAAATAATCCCAGCCCGAACATAATACGCCCCAATATCATGGCAATAATCAGGGCAACATAAATATTCAAACGTAAGCGATTATAGGCAATACCGGCGATAAAGCCATACATCGGTAATTCCATCGACATCAACGGCACGGCATAGGTTGGCGGCATCCCGGTGAACATGTACGACAAACCGGGAGCAAGCAGTCCGACCACAAGTCCGCACCAGGGTCCGGCAAGAAAACCGGCGAGAAAAACCGGCAGGTGCATAGGGAGAAAAACCCTGCCGCTGGTCCCGAAGGCATGAAAACCGATAGGCAACAAGACTGCTAACGCCAAGTATAGCGCACTATGGGCAATAAAGCGGGTACGTGACTGTTTTTCTTTTACACGGACAGTATTCATTGATGGCAATTGCTATTTCTGAACAGTTGCCGAAGCAAGGTATAAATTGGGATGGTCTTCAATGGATACATCAGCAAACCGACTATCCTCAAACATTTTTCTGAGCTTGTCGGCAGGGGGAATAGCATCATGTTCCACCACACCACCAATTAGTTGGTGTGTTTCACTCAGCTCTTTTGAAGACTCAAGGTGAATAATGTAGAACTTTGCTTTTGGTTTGAGTACCCGGTGAGTTTCATCAAGAGCACGCTGCTGGTTGGAAAAATGCGGAAACGCAGCAAAAGCGACTGCCATGTCAAAACAATTATCTGTGAACGGAAGCATGATAGCATCGGCATCGACCACGTTCACATTGGGAAACGGGAAATTGCGATGCGCTTTCTGTACCATTTCCATGGAGAAATCAACTCCGGTCACGGAGCCGTTTTCTCCCACAATCCGACGCAACATATCAAACAGGATACCGGTTCCGCAGCCGATATCCAGAATATCCATACCCTCGGTAACACCAAGTTTACCTACAATATGTTCCAGAAACTCAAGGTCCACTGCCGTAAACATAAGGTCCCACTCGGCAGCTAACTGGTCAAAGAATGCCTGATGCTTATCGTGAGTCATAAACGCAATCTATAGCATGGGTAACACGTGTCAAGTGTTTTTGAAAAAAGGAACCAATGAGGCAATTATCTGTTTTGTGTAATTAACAAATGGTCACGATAAATAAATGTGATATTGAAATGCAATTCCCGCTTTGATACAGCGGGATATTTTGATATATTACGGGTTGCTTGAAAAGAAACAGGATATGGGAAAAAACAACAAACGGTACCAGCAAAACCAGGAATATATTCTTATCAAGGGTGCACGGGAGCACAACTTAAAAAATATTGATGTCAAAATCCCGCGCAACACCATGACCGTGATTACCGGTTTGTCCGGGTCGGGAAAAAGCTCCCTGGCATTCGATACTATCTATGCCGAGGGCCAGCGTCGGTACGTGGAATCTCTTTCAGCCTATGCCCGACAGTTCCTGGGACTGATGGAAAAACCGGATGTCGATTTTATCGAGGGCTTATCTCCGGCAATATCCATCGAGCAAAAAGGCACCCCAAAAAATCCCCGCTCCACAGTCGGCACTATCACGGAAATTTATGATTACCTGCGGCTGCTGTTTGCCCGAATCGGTGTTCCTCACTGTGTGAAATGCGGACAACCGATTACCCAGCAGACCGCTGAGCAGATTGTCGATTCGGTCCTGACATTTGAAGAAGGCACACGATTGATGGTTCTGGCGCCGCTGATACGGGGGAAAAAAGGAGAACACCGGGAAGTTATCGAAGAAGCACAGCGGGAAGGATTTGTCCGTCTTCGTGTAGATGGTGAAATTGTCCAGACCGAAGATGAAATCGAACTCGACAAGAAAAAGAAACACACTATCGAAGCGGTGGTTGACCGGCTGGTGGTTAAACCAAAATCGCGACGGCGGCTTGCGGATTCGGTCGAAACTGCACTCAAAGTGGGACAAGGTACGGTACTCATCAATATCAAGAATAAAGATTTGCTGTTTTCCGAACAGTTTGCCTGCCTGAAATGCAATATCAGCTACGAAGAACCCAGTCCGCGCTTGTTTTCATTTAATTCACCGTATGGCGCCTGCCCGGTTTGTGACGGCCTGGGACAGAAGATGGAAGTCGATCCCAACCTGGTTGTCCCTGATTATTCCCTCTCTATCAGCCAGGGAGCTATCCGTCCCTGGGGGGGAGCAGATATGCCGAACTGGTATCGGTACATGCTCAAAGGACTGGCGAAACATTATAATTTCAAATTCTCGACCCCCTTTGAAAAACTGCCGAATAAAGTCCGGCAGGTTATCCTCTTTGGCTCCGGGGATGAAGAAATCACCTTTGAATACGAACATGCTTCGGGTAAAGGTCATGGAACCGGCGTCTATAAATCGACATTCGAGGGAGTTATCCCGCATCTTGAGCGTCGCTACAAACAGACCGAATCAACCAGTGTCCGGCAATGGATAGAAAATTACATGACCATTACCGCCTGCCCTGCCTGTAACGGGACCAGGCTGCGCCCGGAAGCGCTTTCAGTTATAATCGACCGCGAGACAATTGACAGTATCACCGCGATGTCAATCAAGCAGGCTGCGACCTTTTTCAAGCGTATCAAGCTTTCCAAACGCCAGCAACTGATTGCCAAACAGATACTCAAGGAAATACGCGAACGATTAGGGTTTTTATGTGATGTCGGCCTTGATTACCTTACCCTCGACCGTGCTGCATCGACTTTGTCCGGTGGTGAAGCTCAGCGTATTCGGCTGGCTACGCAAATCGGGTCGCGACTGGTAGGTGTACTGTATATACTCGATGAACCGTCAATCGGGCTTCATCAACGCGATAACCAGCGCCTGTTGAATACCCTCACCGAACTGCGTGATATCGGCAGTACAGTGCTTGTTGTCGAGCATGACCGCGAAACAATCGAAGCCGCTGATTATGTCCTTGACCTCGGACCCGGTGCCGGAGTCCATGGTGGGCAGGTTGTCGCTACCGGAACGGCAAAAGATATTTGCAAAGTAAAAAAATCAATCACGGGACAGTACCTTTCCGGCGCCAGGAAAATTGAAATTCCTCCCGAGCGACGTTCACCCAATAACCGGTTTATCAAGCTGTACGGTGCGACCGGAAACAACCTGAAAGAGGTCGATGTAGAAATTCCGCTGGGCTTGTTTGTTGCTGTGACCGGGGTTTCCGGTTCGGGAAAATCAACCCTTATCAATGAGACCCTGTACCCGATTCTCGCTCGACAATTTTACAGCAGCCGCAAAGCTCCTCTTCCCTACAAGGCAATAGAGGGGATTGAGCATATTGATAAAGTAATTGATATCAATCAATCCCCGATAGGTCGTACTCCCCGCTCCAATCCAGCCACCTATACGGGAGTTTTTACGCACATTCGCGATTTGTTTGCCGGTTTGCCGGAAGCACGCGCCCGGGGGTATATGCCGGGACGGTTCTCATTCAATGTCAAAGGAGGGCGATGCGAAACCTGTCAGGGGGACGGCATCATTAAAATAGAAATGCACTTTCTCCCCGATGTATATGTCCCCTGCGAAGCATGCAAGGGGAAACGCTACAATCGTGAGACACTGGAAATAGCCTTCAAAGGGAAAAATATCGCCGATGTCCTTGATATGACGGTTGAAGAGGCGCTATCTTTCTTTGAAAATATCCCTCGTATTAAAAAGAAACTGCTTACCCTTTACAATGTCGGGTTGGGGTATATCCGGCTTGGACAACAGGCGACGACTCTTTCCGGCGGAGAAGCCCAGCGGGTAAAACTGGCAACGGAGCTTTCCAAAATGGCTACCGGCAGGACATTGTATATTCTCGATGAACCGACTACCGGTTTGCATTTTGAGGATATCAGGCTACTGTTGAAAGTACTCACGGAACTGGTTGACCGGGGAAATACGGTCGTTGTTATTGAACACAACCTTGATGTTATCAAAACCGCTGACTGGATTATCGACATTGGTCCCGAAGGCGGTGACGATGGCGGTCGGATAATTGCCTGCGGTCCTCCGGAAGAAGTGGCGGATATACGGAAGTCATACACCGGCCAATTTTTGAAAAAAATACTCAACGGCAGTGCTTTTTAGCCAATTTCAGACAGCCGGCTCCCCCTTGAAAAATACTTGCCTTCAGCAGAAAGCTGATTATATTCTATCCGCTTGGGAACACGACAGTTAGTGTGTGTTTACAAGAGACAGACAGCAGGTGTTGCCAGATAATGGTGACACCGCAAGCACAAAAAAATAATGCGCCATTAGCTCAGTTGGTAGAGCAGCTGACTCTTAATCAGCGGGTCCAAGGTTCGAGCCCTTGATGGCGTATTATTTTTTATCTGAAACAATGTACCTGTCGATTCAATCGTTTCCCTCCCTCGCGTTGCCTGTTCACCATTCGTTTGACAATTTATGTAAACCCGTTTACTTTTCGTAGTCATGTCAAAGACAGCCAACATATCTGATTTCTCTCAAATAAACCATGCGATAGTAAAGAAGTATCTCTGGGGTGTTTTCTTCATAACAGCAGGCATTCTCGTGTCAGCAATCTGGGTAGAGAAATACGAGTTTGTGGGTGCCATCATTTTTATTCCTGTTGTCATATTATGTATCACCAATCCCCGTTGGGCTGTATATCAATTTGTTTTCTTTATTTTCTTTACTCCTGTTATTGTGGAAGAAATTCCTTTGACATTGATTGATATAAGTGCCAGTATTGTCATACTGGCAGCACTCCTTGATTTATTATTGGACAAGCAACTACCGAAACGATTTCCCCCGCTCTTTTTCAATTTCGTATTGTTGCTGAGTGCGGTTGGAGTAGCTGCAATTTTCAGTTTTGAACCAGTCAATGCCATTCGACCAGTAGGCAAGATTCTGTTCAATGTGATAACATTTTTATCATTATTTCGATTATCTAAAAAGGTACAAATAAGTAACATGTTGCGCCTGTTCTTCTGGCTAATGGTTATTCATGCCTGCATTGCACTTATTCCGTTTATTGCCAGTAAGGGGACGATACGGTCATTCGGGCTCTCTCCCAAGACACTTGACGACCTGGCAATGATTGCTTTGCCGATAGGGATGGTATTTTACATGAGTGCTCCCAGGTCCGGGGGGGGAGCTTATGCTGCTGCAAACCTGATTGTGTTCAGTGCCCTGCTTGCCACCCAATCCCGTTTGTCTATTATATTCGGCGTTTTCTTTTCCCTTGTAGCAATATGGCTGTACATACGACGAGTGAAAAAAATATCAAAAAGAGATGATACTTCACAAACACAAGCAGCCACATCTGCTTTGATGCTTGCCAAAAAGCG
>JAJRZL010000316.1 GCA_024275255.1 Candidatus Zixiibacteriota bacterium
AAGCAAGGATGCTGAATTGTTATTGTTGTTGACAGGACTTGCAGGTAACATATATTAGTAATTGAAAGGGCGATGTTGGGGCAATAGTATAATATTATGGATATCCAGGAAATACTCATAGTTATATTGGTAGCGCTTGCTTTCTTGTTGTCGGTATTACTTTTCCACAGGATTCGTAATGAGCGACGTCGAGCAGCAGCAATAAAAAAGATGAGCTTGTCTGATTTCTCGGAATTTCTTTTAACAAATAGTGTTGATGGGACAATTGGCGAGGTTGCGAGAAAAGTATCCGACTTGCTGCAAAAATCTATTGGGTGTGACCGGATTGTCTTTTTGCGTAAAAAACGCAATTATCTGGAGTTAAATTACTATCATGGTATTCGTAGGTTCAACAGGTCCGATTTTCGTCTGGAATATTCAGACCATCTGATGAAAACGCTGGTGAGTGATTATCTGCCCCGCCCTTTGGAAAAACTCCGCCCCGTATTACCAAAAGCATATTACGAAATGTTGATACGTATGGAATTGCGGGAATTTTTTCCCATTTTCTGGCGCAGCAATTTGTATGGTATCTATTTTGTCAGAAGCACGATGGAAACGGATGTTGCGGCGGTCAACCTGCTGATTGCCAGCCTGGCTCAGTCGTTGTCAGCCGCATACCATGTGAAGTGGCATGAATCTCGAAATGAATTTCTGCAAAAACGTTTACAGGAAAGTAAAGGCAGTACCCCTGCGGTGGTGAAAGATTCAGAACGGGTTGTCGAAAGTCATTTGCTGAAACTGGTGAAACATAGAAGCCCTGAAACAATTATACCGAAAGTCATCCGGTCGCTTAAAAAGGATTTAGGCATTAACCGCATCGTATATATCTGGCAGAAAAAGGGAAAAGAAAGTCAGCCGATAGAGGTTGTGCAGGATGGTGTGAATGGCGGCATACAAGTACCGCAAACATTGCATCTTGATAAACTGCTGAAACGGATAGGAACCAGTAAGTTGTATGCTGTTGACAACCTGCCCGAAGCAAATAATACAACGAAGTCATTGGCAAAACTGTTTCAAAACAGCGGGTTGTCATATCTTTCTGCTTTCTCGTTGGCGGAAGACAGACCGGGTTTGCTTGTCTGGGGGAGTAATCGCGATCCGCTCGTGCTGCATCGACAACTTGAGCAGTTGCATGGTCCGGCTGCTGATTTGGTCGAAAATGCGGAGATGTTTGAACAGATTGAGGAAATGTCATATACCGACAGCCTTACCGGTCTGGCGAACCAGCGGTATTTTCATCGCCGGTTAGAAGAAGAAATCCAACGAGCCAAGAGATATAAGCGTGTATTGTCTCTCATTATTTTTGACCTTGACCAGTTGAAACAAATAAATGATTTGCACGGTCACCTTGCCGGAGATATGGCGTTACAACAGGTGGGGGAGATTCTCAGGAAATCAATTCGAACGATAGATATCATTGCTCGTTATGGCGGGGATGAGTTCTGTATTATTATGCCGGAGGCGGACACGAATACCTGCCGGAGATTTATGGAACGTTTGCGGGTAGATATGAATCGGGCACGGATAACCATTGAAAATGTTCCGGAACCGTTATCTTTTACTGTATCACTCGGCGGGGCGGTTTTTCCAACTCATGCTGATAATGCAAAACAGCTTATCTATGCTGCCGATATGGCTCTTTTGAAAGCCAAGGAAAAGGGGCGAAATACCTCGTGGCTCTTTGACGGCAGCCTGCAAACAGCCGAGTAATTATTTCGCTTACTTGTTGAATAATACTACTTTACACTTTTAGTACGGATGTCTATATTTTGAAGCTAAATATGGCCTTGAGTAGAACCGACCTTAATAATAAGGTGTTCACGGAACAATAAAAAATGAAAGCAGGTGGAAACCTATATGCTAAAACGGATTATAACCATAGGGATTTGGGCGTTTTTACTGTTTGGAAGCAGTGTTGCAGCCGATGAATATAAAGTAGGACCCGGTGATATTCTGGAAATAAGTTTCTGGCAGGACCCGACCCTTAATACCAGTGTCCGGGTCAGCCAGGAAGGTAAAATTTCTCTTGATATTGTCGGGGAGATTGATGCTTTTGGAAAAACAACACGTGAGTTGGAGATGGAAATTGTCCGCCGGATTTCCCGGCTGAATCAGAAAATTTCTCAGGCGGTTGTCCGGGTTGAGGAATATAACTATCAGTACGTATTTGTTTCCGGTCAGGTGAACCACCCCGGGAAATTTACGTTTGAAATAATACCTGATCTCTGGACGATTATTAACGAAGCCGGAGGAATTACGGAATCAGGTGACCTGACTCGGGTTACTATTATTCGTGGCGGGAAAAATGCCGGTAAAGTGGAAGTGATAAATGTATCACAGGCAATTGCAACAGGAACACTGGACAAGTTACCGAAAGTGTATCGCGAAGATACCATAGAAATTCCCCGCACTCTGGCAGGGCTGCCCTCAGCTGAGCTTGGGCATGGAGGAGAGAAAAAGAATGTCGTGTATGTTGTCGGAGCGGTGGGAGTACCGGGACCGATAACATTTGAAAATAATATTGATGTCATGGAAGCGATAGGACTTGCCGGTGGGTATAATGTTGAGGCTGATCTGGGGAAAACCCGGGTGTTAACCAAAGATGGGTATTATGGACAGACGATTCAGCTGGATTTGGAACGATATGCCAAGTATGGTGTGCCTTCAAGATATACGTTGAAAAAAGAAGATATTGTGATGGTGCCATATAAACGTTCCAGCTTGATTAGTAAAATATTTAATGTGACAACAATAACGGCATTGACGGGGATTGTCTCGACGACACTGTTGATAATGAACCAGATTAATAATGATGATAATAACCAGACAACCACTACAACTCGGTGAGTGAGGACGGGACGTGAAAGTAGCAGAAGAGCGAGCAATAAATATCAAGGATATCCTGGCTATTATTCTCAAGCGGAAGTGGCTGCTTATTCTCCCGCTTATTGTTATTACCGGTCTGGCGTATGGGACAACATATTTTCTGAAACCGAAATACCAGTCATCGACTATTATCTGGATTGACAAACCGTCGAATGTCTCCCGTGAACTGGTAAACCTGCTTGGACGGGAGCGAGCTTCCCGTGAAACGGCTGATGAACGTCGCCGGAAATTGCAGGCGTTGCAAAATGAGTTGACTTCACAGACATACCTTAACCAGTTGATTCAGGAACTGAACCTTGACCAGGACCCTGATATTATTCGTAAAGCTGCAAAGATGCGTGAGGAAAAGCCCGATTTTACTCTCGAACAACTGAAACTGCACTTATTGGTTAATAAATTACGAAATCAAATTTCTGTTTCTTACGTGGGAGCGGACCAGATTCGGTTGACGGTTGAATCATATGATCCGGTGAAAGCCCGGGATATGGTGATGGCGTTGACAAGAGTGCTGGAGCAGGAGAAGACGAAATACGAACTCGAAAAAATTCTCGATAACCAGTCATTCGCTGATCTCCAGTTGCAAAAGACAGAATATTACTATAACCAGATGCTCGATTCTTTGACTGCCGCTCAGGCAAAGCTGACCAAACTGCGTCTTCCCGAGAATATCTCATCCGAAGCGAACCGTCGTGAAATCCTTACTGATATTGATAAAACCCAGCTTGAAATTGAAGATTTGAAGCGGGAACGGCAACAACTACTCAAGCAACTGCGTGAATTTGATTTGGACCGGGTACGGCTGAAATATACTGATTCTATTGTCAGTTTACGTACGGAAATA
>JAJRZL010000317.1 GCA_024275255.1 Candidatus Zixiibacteriota bacterium
ACATCATTCGTACCCATCATAAGAAGGCAAGTGTTCCGGTCACCTGTGCCACCGTGGTAAATTGTCCCCCCGACAATTTTGATATTGTATGATGATTCCGATAATTCGATACCATAAAGACCATTGCCGTTACCTGTACCAAACGTAATAGTATCATCAACAAGATAGAGAACCAGGTCATGCCCGGTAATTCGTAATGCTGAGCCGGAGGTAGAGAGGTTGGTCCCGGCAATCACCAGCGTATCGCTATAATTCGATCCTGTTTGAGAGGCGGTATATGGGAAAGAGCTAATCGTATGAACAGTGGCATAACTTGTTACTGTCAAAAACAGCAAACATACAATCGTTGTTGTTGTAATGAAAAAACCACCGGTACGAACTATCTGTTTCATAAAGCCTCCTCAGCGGTTGAATCAACCGGGTATATATATTTGGGCAAAATATAGTCCCGATATTGATTGGGGTTGCCATCGAGACCGGCTTCCGCCGCTTTAATTACATTATAAGCTTCTCTAGCTGTCATATAATGTAATCGGAATTTTTTTCCGTCATTATACTTTTTTTCTACTTTGTTCAACATTTGATCAATATTGCTCCCCAAAACATTCTCTTCGGCTCCATCTCTCAAATAAGCGCCATGGGTAAACGGTCGGACAAAGACCCAGTTGGGTTTTCCGCGTACATGAACATTTGCTTTTACCCACAGCTCGAACCGCTCAAATGAAGTTGGTATATCAGCAAAAAGATTACCATCGTCAAAGGTCGGGTGGGTTTTGAACCGCCAGTCGGACCAGTTAATCATCATGGGACCTTCCATAATCATGAGTTGCTCCGTCGTAGGAGTAAGGCCAACCCGGCTCAATGTCCCGGTATCGTATGATTTGGGTTCGTTCGGATTATCAAACGCATAATAAATCTTGTTTACCAGTGAGGGTTGTGCCGTTTGTCCCAGAGCAGGGAACGTAAAATCAGCATAACATCCCAGGTCAAGTAGGATACTTATTTCATCATCAACACCACACAGGTTTCGGTCAAACCGGGAATTATCAAGCGCCCAGTTGCCGTGGATAAACCCAAAAAACACATTACTGTCCGAAGAAATCAAAGCGCCATGTGCCCGGAGTGAGTCAATGCCATCTATAAGTTTTTCCCTGAGCGATGCTGAGTTGTCTTCTTTATGATGCAGGTGTACTTCGATTTCACCATACCCCTCGCTGCAGAGTTTCACCAGGCTGTCAACCTCGTAGCCGCGAAATTGTTCGATAGGGTAGAAAAAAGTATGTTGTAGTTTTACCCCGTCGGCATCAATGTGTTTGTCTGCCAGTTCACGGTATCGTTTCATCCAGGTGTTGACAATGTCGATATTTCCGCCCGGTTCCCAGTGATCGACAACAACAAAAATAATATCGGTAAGGCTGTCTGGTTCAGAAAAGGAAGGACTGTTGAACGTGTAATCGTAGAGCCAGATATTATAATTCCGGTCATAGATCATGTAGGTGATAACGGCTACTGCACAGAGTATGGCAACCAAACCAAGAAGCAGAACTTTTTTGAAAGTCATGTCCTCTTATCCGTTCCTTTTAGCCTTTTGTGAATTACACCCATTCCCATTGGTGTAGTTATCGTTAGTAACCTGAGAATAATACATGTGTTCAAACCATTTGTAAAGCATAGCTTTTATTCATTATATCGTACTGCAAGTTCGTTGCCGCCACCAGGTTTGTAAACAAAATGTATCGTAAGACAATGGGATAGCTGGAAATAGTAATTTGTTGAAATCATGGTTCGACTCCGCTCACCATGACATATTTAACAACAATGTATTTCAAGTTACCTTGATATTTGCTTCATGTAACCCTGACAGGTGCTTCTGGTTCTCTGACGGGTGCTTTTTGGTCACCCTGAGCGAAGTCGAAGGGTGACAAGAAGAAAACACGAATTTTCCAACAAGCCCAATTACACAGATTCATATCTCAAAACGGTTCAAGATAGTTACGGACGCTCGCTAACATAATGATACACAATA
>JAJRZL010000318.1 GCA_024275255.1 Candidatus Zixiibacteriota bacterium
GTTGTGCGAACGTGTTTCTCCCCGAACGTTCAAGATGGGAACTATTAAATATCGTTCCACTGCTCTTAAAGGTGTCGGGATTATGGGGGGAACATATAGTTTTATTGATATCGTCGATATGCAGGTGGCGCAGGGGCGGTTCCATTCCTATGAAGATGATTTATATAAACGCCGCGTGGCGTTCATTGGTGAAGATGTGCGGCAAGAGTTGTTCGAGGGGGTGGATCCGCTTGGGAAAACGATAAAAATCGATAACCATAAATATACTGTCATTGGGGTAGCGAAAGCCTTTGGTGCTTCCTTTGGAGAAAGCCGGGATAACTTTGTCGTTATTCCCTTGTCTTCGTTTTATGCTCAATTCGGTCCTCGTCAACGAGGATTGAACCTTGTTATAAAAGCGGTATCAGTTGAGCAGCTTGATGACGCCATGGACGAAGTCCGCATGATTCTTCGGGCACAGCGAAATGTCCCGTATAATAAACCCGATGATTTTGACATGATGACCGCTGACAGTGCGCTTGATTTGCTGAACCAGATTACGCGGGTGTTTCGCATGGGATTGGTCGGAATTTCTTCTATATCGCTGGTAGTAGGGGGAATTGTGGTAATGAATATCATGATGGTTTCCGTTACTGAGCGGACTCGTGAAATCGGTATCCGAAAATCACTTGGAGCGCGACGCAAACATATATTGTTGCAGTTCTTATATGAATCGCTGTTCCTTACTTTGGGAGGCGGGTTAATCGGGATTATACTTGGATTCGGCTTGGCTCACTTTATTGTATCATGGCTGTTGGATATGCAAATTGCCCCGTCAGCACTGGCTATCTTTGCCGGGTTGTTTATTTCGACCGGGACCGGGTTAATTTTCGGGATATATCCGGCAATGAAAGCGTCGAGAATGGACCCTGTAAAAGCCTTGTCATACGAGTAGGTTATGATAATTACTCCTGTTGAAATAAAAGAAGCGATTATACTGGCGCTGTCATCGTTGCGAACGAACCTGTTTCGGTCATCAATGACTATTCTTGGGGTGATGGTCGGGGTTTCCTCGGTTATTGGGATGGCATCTGTAATCAACGGCCTTGATGGTGCTGCCAAGCAGGAAATTGACCGGATGGGGTCGAATATCATCATGGTAACAAAGTATAAACCGGGTATTCAGCACAGCCGGGCATCGGAAGAGGAGCGGAACAGAAAACCGATAACCGTTGGTGAAGCCCTGGCAATTTTGGAAAATTGTCCGAGTGTCAGCGGTGTTGCTCCGCAAAATTTCTACTTTAAGCCCGGTGGGAATGTAGCCAAGTACCTGAATCGCAAGTTCAACCAACCACGCCTGATGGGAACATGGCCCGACTACATGAAAGTGCGGGAAAAAAATCTAACCGAGGGACGGTTTATCAGTGATGTTGATCAAAAGTTCCGTCGCATGGTCTGTGTACTGGGGGCGGATGTTGCGGATGTCCTGTTTGAAGGAAAGCCTGCAATTGGGGAAGAGATTCGAGTGAACGGAAATAAGTTTGTTGTTATCGGTGTCTTTGAGAAAATGAAATCGAATTTCGGCAATGATTTTGAAAATAAACTGGTGGTGATTCCCCTTTCGACCTTCCAGAAGCTCTATCCCAAGGAAGAAGCCCTGTGGTTGGAGGTAAAGGCAGAGAGCACCGATAACATTGAGCAGGCAAAGGAAGAAATCACTAATGCGCTCCGGTTATATCGGAAGGTCCCTTTTGATAAAGAGGATGATTTTGCGTTATCGACGCAGGAACAATTCAAAGATCAGATTAACAATATCACAAAATATATTTACCTTGCTATGATTGTTATCACTTCGGTCAGTTTGCTGGTAGGGGGGATTGGAGTGATGAATATTATGCTTGTCTCTGTTACCGAACGGACCCGGGAAATAGGGATACGAAAAGCTATCGGCGCCAAGCGTTCCAATATTATTATTCAATTTCTCACCGA
>JAJRZL010000319.1 GCA_024275255.1 Candidatus Zixiibacteriota bacterium
CAAATCAGTTATTGTTACCTTCTCTATCCCCGAGGTTGGAATTTCTTTCAAAGCTCCTTTTGCCGCGGTAGATGATATTCATGGTGATCTGGCGGCTTTGCTGGCATTACTGGAATTTATAGACAGCAACCAGAAATATTTTCCTGACCAAACGTTTCAAATTTTTGGTAACAATCTTAAAGTCATCAACGGGGTCAATCACCGGGAGCAACTTCCACCAATTTTCTCTCCCCTGTTGGGAAAAGCGCTTGATTACCGTGAGAAATATCGTTTTTCTCTGGAATGGGTCCCCTCACAACAACTAAGAGCATGATTGTAGATTTCCACATCTACTACGTTTTCCCAATTCTTATCTGAATATATCAGACTAAAGCTTGTTAAAAAAAGTCTTCATCAATTTTATAGATTGACTCATGTCATGCTTCGATTCCGCTCATACTTCGACTTCGCTCATACTTCGACTTCGCTTATGCTTCGACTTCGCTTATGCTTCGACTCCGCTTATGCTTCGACTCCGCTTATGCTTCGACTCCGCTCAGCATGACTTAGTTATTCTTTTCGTCTCCCGATGTCCGCCTAAGTGAATGAGAATTGAAAGAAAATATACAATTTGAATATTCATTTCCATCATTCGCGACCTCGCATCAGGATCAATCAGGTGAAACCTGCAGGATAAATCAGGCAAAATCTGTTTTTCAAGATGATGTCACAAAATAACATCATCATCAAAGGGACAAATATTCGCGACTTGGCGTCAGGATAAATCAGGTGAAACCTGTTTTTGATTGACCGTATGGCAGTTGTGGTTATATAATAAATTGCTATGTTAACTCCACAGGAATTAGCCCGTGAAATTGCTGCCGGAAGGTTCAAACCGGCGTATTACATATTCGGCACCGAGGATTACCGTATAATCGAGGCTGAGAAGTACATTGCCCATCATTTCCTCCCTGACCGTCAACTTGCCACCAATTACCGTAAGATAAACGCCCGGCGCACTCCCATTGCTGACTTGGTTGCAGAACTATCCAACCTCCCCATGCTTGGTGAACGCCAGGTATTCGGTATTTCCGAGTTCCAGTTTTACAAGCCAACCCAGGTTGAAAAAGTCTTAAAGCTGCTTTCTCCGCCCGATCCGAACCGAATTGTCATTTTCAGCTCCCCTTCAGCCCGGATGCCAAAGAAAAAATCCGCCTTTTTTACGAAAATTTCAAAAGTGACAGAGGTTGTCGAATGTAACAAACTGACTATCGGCGAGACCTCGGCTATTATCCGTAAGCGTCTGCAAAAAGCCAACATAGCCATAGAAAACGATGCCTTGAAATTGCTTGCGGAGCTTATTGCGGGCAGTATGGGAGCTATAGAAGCCGAGGTGGGGAAACTGTCCAATTATAAACAACCCGGCGAAACAGTCACAAAAGAAGATATTCAGGCGATAGCTTCGGGGTATGAAGTGTACAATATTTTCGGACTGGCAGATTTGATTATACATAAGCAAGCCGATAAGACCCTGAATATGCTGCATCACCTGCTGGGACAGGGTAACTCACCGGTTCTGATTTGCAGTTTACTGCTGACACATTTCATATCACTCTACCTCGTGAAAAACGACTTACCCTTGCCCCCCCAACGACGATTTCTCCTGTACCGATATCGCCAGCAGGCTTCACGGTATGATAGCAGTCAGCTTGAGCAAATCATAAGGGACCTTGCCACCACTGATTCCGACCTGCGGGGAAAAACCACGATAAAACCGACTTTAGCGCTGGAGATGCTGATTGTCGGTCTTTTGGGAGAGAAAAAAGCAGCCCGTGGATAAAAATAATCGGGAAGAAAACCAACCTCAGCAGGTATTATCTTTGGAAGAGAAGACTGTGGACAGACGGCTGGTGGAGGCTGCCCGAGCCGGTGATAAGGCAGCGTTCAGCCAGCTTATCCGAAGACACCAGAAGCGGTTATTTCGATTTATTTATGGGCTGACAGGCAATTTTGATATAACCGAGGATATCGTACAGGAAGCATTCGTGAAAGCATACAATGCCATACAATCGTTCAAAACCGATTACGAATTCTATCCCTGGCTGGCAACCATTGCCCGCAATACCGCTTATAATTTGATACATCGGGAAGAGCGTAAAGAATCGCTGGACTCGCTTCAGGATAAAGGCTACAACCCGGAAACCACCGACCTCGGACCGATGGACCAGCTTTTGGACAAGGAAAGCCAGAAACGATTTTTCAAAGCTGTGCTGGCGTTGCCTTCTGCTTATCGGTCAGTATTTGTATTACGTCATTTTGAAGATATGGATTATGCCGAGATTGCCAGTTATTTGAAAATTCCTCCCGGTACGGTAAACTCGCGATTGTACCGCGCGCGAAAAATGCTGACCGAAGCGCTGGAGGATCTTCTTTGATGGACATGTTGAAAAACTTATAAGAGTATATTGAACATGAGCGTTGTCATCTATGTCATTCCCGCGAAAGCGGGAATCCAGCTTTGTATCAAATGGTTACTGGACTCCTGTTTTCACAGGAGTGACAGAACCTATGGTGACGGATAGTAAACCGAAGAAAGAAAGTATAAGCCAGTTATGGACCACGGATATTTTCGCGACAGGATTTCCGCTTTCCTCGATAAGGAGTTGCCGCCATACGAGCAACAGGTGGTTGGTGAGCACCTCGAAACATGCGAGGAGTGTCGTGAACTGCTGCATCGTCTGGAAAAACTGGAATCACTCGTGGCACAACAGTCTCCACTGGCGGGTGCTGACTACTGGGAACAATCCGCTCAAAACATCGAGCAGCGGATAGCCTCACAAGAGAATGGAGAAAAAGCCACAACAAATCCTCACTGGTGGGGAATGGGCTGGAAACTCATTGCAGCGGCAGCATCAATCGCAATCATTACTTTCATTGGGTTACATAGAGAAGATATATCAACAAAACGTCCTGAGTCAATTTCTCAAGAATCTCCAAGGATATCGGTTCAAAAGCAAAGACCGGACGTTGTAACAATGGTTGATACGGGAATTACCAGAGAGCAGGACATAACACATGTTGAAAAGGAAGCGGTCAATAAAGTAACACCCGTTCCCTCTGGCGAGAAAAAACAGCCAAAAGCACTCGTTCGTCAAAAGACGGACCGCTGGCGTAAAACAGCCAGTCAGCAAACAGCAATAAAAGAAGAAGCAAAACAAAAACCGGCAACTACCACGAAAGATAAAAATATGGCATCAGAAACAGAAGGCATCTCCGGTCATGGAGAAACGACCTATCAATCTCTGGAACCGGCTGCCTCCCCGACCACCCCGGAAATGAAAACTGCCGGAACACAACAGGAGGATAAAGTAAAAGCTAAAAAAGCACCTGTCATAACAGCAGACGAATTGTTTCAACATCTTGCTGAATCAGACAGCCCTTCGGGATATACGAGAAGGAATGCTGGAGTAGAAGCGGGAGATACAAACCAGATACCAGACACTACACCCTCAACCGGGAGATTGGTTACCGTAGAATTAACACACTGGATAGCCCGTCGGGATTCTCTGCAAATTCTCTGGGATAGTTTGCAGGAGCAGGAAAACCGCTTGACTTTGAAAAAGGGCTCCCCGAAAAAGAGTCTGTCCTCAATAGATACGGTTGAGATGCAATTGCTGGAAAGTTATTACAATGTCGCTCTCTATTCCCAGAAACTGGACAAGCAAGAATTTGATAAAGCAAAAAAATCCCTCATTGAGTATCTAAACCGCAGTGATATTCGTCATCGGGAAGCTGCCCGGAATTATTTGCACCGTTTGGAAACCGAGCTGAAATAAACAAAGGCAGGATTATTGAAAAAGGTCATTATTTTGTGGAAGATAGTATGCTCTGACATATATAAAATAACAGTCAGGACCACAAGGGTCCCGACCTGCTTTTTCAGTCGTCCACAATTTTTTCGTTTATAAAGTTGAAAGCTGTAAAAGAACTACCAACGGTTATGCCACTCCTTTTCTTTTTTCTTCTGTTACCTCCACTCTTTTTTGGGCACCCCCGTGAAAGGGCCAGAAATTTTATGATACATGGCTGGATTTCCGCTTTCAGGCTTGTTGAAAATGTTATTTTGTGGGTGTCATGCTTCGACTTCACTCAGCATGACCCGTTGAATGACAATAATTTTCAAGTCACCCTGAGTGGAATCAAGGAGTGCTTGAAAGAAAATATTGAGGTTTTTCAACAAACCATTTCGCGAGAATAACAAGTATGAAAATGGGAATAGCAGTGGGGAAAAGACAGGGAACACAACGTTGGAGTGTGTTTACTATTCCTCTCAGGCAATACAAGGGACAGATGGAACAGTCCCTCACTGCAAGCAGTGAGTTATCCATTTCCTGCGAAGGGGGGAGAACACCAGGTACGGGGGAGGAACAACTGAAATGATAACACTGACACAATATGTATGTTCTCCAGGGATTTTCAATACACCGAATACACCCTCAGACAACTTTTTTCCAATACTATCGTATAGGCTATTAGAAAGAATAATACAATATTGAGGTTTGATACATGGGAAAACAGCTCTATCGCTCTACGGAAAACAAAATTATTGGCGGGGTCTGTGGAGGACTG
>JAJRZL010000320.1 GCA_024275255.1 Candidatus Zixiibacteriota bacterium
GCTCCAGCATGAACGAGAAAGTCGTACTACTGTTGAACGGATTGGGATAATTTTGATATACCTGATACGTTTTTTCCGGTTCCGGTTCGGGAGTTATGACAGTATCGTTTTCCTTGTAATGAAAAATTTGAATCATTCTGCTATCTGAAACGGCAATTACACCCGTAGTACCGTCAACTGTCAACATCGTTCCGCCCCCTTCCTGTATTGCAACCAACTTCGGTTCCTTTCTTTCAAGGGAAAATACCGCCACCTTATCGGTACTGACAGTAAACAAGGTGTTACCGATAATTTCCGCATCGGTAATCATTAACGGAACATTCACCACTCGCAGGAGCCGAAACTCAACCGGATCGGATATATCATACAAAAGAACTTTTTTATTGATAAAGACATACAATGTCTGCTCATACACACAAAGTTTTCTCACCGTACCTTCGACATCACGCACAGCAAGTACTTCAGTAGAAAAATCGGGTTTGATACGGTTTATCCAAATCTGGTTTTTACTGGTAGCGGTTAAAAGCAGGGTATCTGTCACAATTGAAGCACGTATCCGTCCATGAAACCGCCAAGGGGGCACGGGAGTAATGAAGAGTGAATCGGAAATCGTATATGCCTGAATACTGGTTTCCCCGATTGTTATGAGTGCCCGAAGGGTATCTATCTTCTGGGTGAGGTATTGCATCTCACCGGCAAGGGTATCCTCAAGGAAGAAAGACCGTTCAATATAAAAAGAATCCGGTTCAAGACTCCGGGCAATAAAAGCAATTTTATTCCTGGACGCAAAATAAGCAATAAGGGTGTCGCCATTGGGTATCAAGGTCTGTATATTCTTTTCCTGCTCGAACATGGTATATTCAATCGAAGGGATATAATCATTATCAAACGAGAAGACATCAACAGGGTTTTCCCCTCCCGAAGTAAACAAATGCCCATCAATAAATGTCATTGCAGTGACTGGTCCTGAACGGTACAAACCGGAGGTACTATTTTCCGGAATATCAAGGTCAAACATGTTCATCCCACCGGTTAACCGTGGAAGCAGCAGGAAGGGATGTCCTTTTGTATAAAAAATATCTCCGTTACTGCTACTGCCCCAACAAGGGATAAGCGTTCGAGAGTCGGTGTCTAATCTGTTTATTATATGAATGTTTCGCGGTTCAATGAAGATATAGCTTTGCGGGGTAATGAGAATGTGTTGGATATAACCGATATCAGTCAGAGAATCGAGTATTGGTGGTCCAAAGGTATTAAATGTACTGAAATATATGCGGTTCCCAGTACGTGGTCGCAGGATGAACCTGTTATTATCCCTGATAAAAGATTCAATCTCCACCGGGATATACATATAGTCCACAAATTGCTTTAAGTCATTTTGCGAGAGGTCATACCGCATAATGCCATTATACGTATCCAGCACGTAGAGGTACTGACTATCAACATCCAACTGGGTTACGAGGATTCCGACCATGCTGGAATCGACAAAGCGCATCTCCCCATGCTCACCCAATTGAAACTGCCAGACTCCATGAAACCACGATGAGAAAAAGATATTCTTTCCATGAATCGCATAATCGGCAAACGGAATACCGGGCTCCATTGTCCAGCGATACGGTAGCTCCGGAAGCTGCGTGATACTGTACCCAACCAGTTTATTGTCGTCGGTACGGACAATCAGTACACTGTCATCGAATTGAGCTGCTTCCACAGGGACATAAGGGACCGGCAGTATCTTTTGAACTCGGAACATCCTCAAGCTGGAATCATAACTGCACACAACAATGGCATTGGGAGTTGTACCAATAACATACTCATCGACAACAGTTATTGTCTGAATATCATTCCACAACAACGTATCCAGCGGACCTTCGATTTGTGCGAGGGCATTATTCCACCAGCTACATGATAACAATAATACAAATACTATGGCGGTCAGGATTCTCATTTAATCAGTAACATCTTTCTGGTAATTGCCGTTTCTCCGGCTTGCAGACGGTACATGTACACCCCGGTGGCGAAAGGCGAGCCATCAAAAAGGATAGTGTGGTTCCCGGCGTCCATTTCTTTATCTACAACGGTTTCCACTAACTGCCCTAAAATATTGTACACATCGATTCGGACATGCTGTTTGACCGGAAGCGAGAATGTTATCTTCGTCATGGGGTTAAAGGGGTTCGGGTAGTTCTGCTTCAAGGTAATATCACGAGGTAATAAGACATGTGAGCCATCCCCGACATCGACCGGGGAGCTGAAAGTCGGGATAATACCGCTGTTGTAATTATCACCCAAAAAGCGGAAGGTATTTCGTCCTTCTTCCACCGATGCTTCAAAATCCCATACCAACAGCTCGATACCATCACTAACCATAACCAGCTCAACCTTTCCGTCGTTGTCAATGTCATCAACCAATGGTGCGTAACGTGAAGAAAACACTTTATAGGGTCGCGAAGGAGTCGCCTTGGGCCAACCCGGAATAGGCACAGCAGTATGGTCAAGGATATAAATTCGCTCCGGTCCTGTTCCGGGTAAAAGATAGCCGGAGCGGAATATGATTTCAGGGTAGTTATCACCAACGAGATTGGCAACACCCGGAGTGCCGAATGTTACCGGGGCGGAGAATGCCTCACCGGCAGGTCGCCCCTCACGGGTAATATAGGGAGTGCCGTCAGCTTTGAAGATGTAGAGCGATGCAATATCATATTCAAAGAATGTACATAATATCTCAGGGCTTCCATCAAGGTCAAGATCGGCAACAACCGGGTACGAACCAATCCAGCTCAATATCCCGCTGACATTTATGGGCCAGCCGGGGAAATCATTCACTCCGTGTGTTTTCACCCATATTTTCGTAAGTCCCATGTCATCATTTCCCACGGTAATTATCTCAGGCAAGTTGTCACCATCAAGATCAGCAAGAGCAGTGCCATAGACATAAGAGGAACGCACAACTGTCGGTTCAGGCATTGAAAAGGCTGGCTCACCGTTTGCACCATTGAAAATACCAACACCGGTATAAGGATATGGAGAAGTGTACGAAGCAACTACTTCAATGAGCCCGTCACCGTCAAGATTCGCCGCCGTTACAAATGGCGATGTTCCCCCACCCATCCCGTAGGAAAAGGAAATACGGTCACTGAACTGGGAAAACAGACCTGCCAACCCATAGAAATACGGATCACCATTCATCCGGTATGCCAGTATTTGCCCCAGTTTGTTAATTATCATAATAGCCGAATCGGGAGTTGCGCCGGGTTCCGAGTCATAGCGAAGTCTTGTTATTGTCGGGTTCGGGTAGGCATACTCATACGGAATCTGCCCGGTATAACATTCCAGCAAATCATCACTGATGGCAGGGGTCCCGTTATAATTCAGTACATGGATACCATCGGTATTGGTAACAATAATTTCATCGTACCCGTCACCATCAACATCATATACAGCCGGCACACATCGCATATCCTTATCACTGTACACAGGAAAACCGGGAAGCAAACTGCCGTCCTCGGCATTGAAAAGCAACAACCCCTGGGTAGTGCCAAGCGCAATTTCTTTGTGCCCATCGTGGTTGAGATCACAGGTAATAGCGGTTATCGCCCCTCGTCCACCAATACTTTTGGGCCATCCATTGGCAAAAGCAGAGTTGACATGTATCGCAACAGAATCGACCCTGACTCCGGTTTGAAAATAGCCATAGACATATATATCAAAATCCCCGGTGTCCGAACCGGAGACAGACCAGTCAAACAACAGGGAATCAAAATATTCCCCGGTGGAAGATGCTATCCAACGCACAGCTCCTGTCGGCTCATGAACAAAGACAGCAACCGAGTCATAATCGGGTCCGTAGGCGGAACCAAAGATAGGAATATGGTATTCCAGTTCCGCCCCGTTGGCAGGTGAGGTTATCTCAAGTTTATTGGACCGTGAATAGATAACAGAAATGATAGAGCTGGACCCGAAATCATCTGTCAGACGAAAGTTGATAAAACCATCTACCGTTAAATCAGAAAAAACATAAATGAGAGAATCAGGCGGTACTACCCCCCCGCTTGCCAATAGTTGCCAGTTTTCCGAACCTAATCCTACTGAATACTCAAGTTCCCAGCCACCGGTATAACCTGCAATGGAAGCTATTTTAATGGGGATATCACCTGTAAAACGGCTTCTGTGACGAGGTTCGGCAATGTAAACACTCCCTTCCTGCAACAGTGCCAATGATGCCCCGATATTCAAGTAGCCATACCCGGTAATAGTATCCGGTCCTACCAAGCTGTCACCATCGTTAAACGGGTCGATAACATCGGTTGCTCCCCTCAAGAGGAGGTCTTCCACTTCCGCACGAGTCAAATCAGGTCGCAATGACAACAAGAGCGCCGCTGCCCCGGCAACCATCGGGGTAGCCATCGAGGTGCCATCGGACAGGTAATAGAGAGAATCAATAATCCGCACTCCCGGTTCCTGAATACGCGGGTCGGCATACATATCGGTTCCGGTAGCCCGCAACGAAAGTATATCCAAGCCGGGAGCTATAATATCAATATGCGAGCCAAAGGTAGAAAAATAAGCCATATACCCATCAGAATTACCGGCACCGACAACAAAGGTCGAATCAAACGCTGCCGGGTAGAACCGGGTATTGTCACCGGTATTTCCCGGGGCGATACAGACAAGCACATTGTTCCGTCGGGCAAAATCGACAGCATCTTTTAATATCGAGGACTCAAACGGTGTCCCCCAACTGATATTGATGACCTGTGCCCCTTCGTTCACTGCATAAACAATACCGGCAGCCCCGACAGAACTAATGGCATTCGGCATTATTTTCACCGGCATTAATTCAACCCAGGGAACAATCCCAACCACACCGCTGTCATTGGCGTCTGCTCCGATAATACCGGCAATATGAGTACCATGACCAAAGTTATCCGTCGGATCATTGTCACCTTCAGGATTAAAAAAGTTGACCACATCACCGGATACATCATACCCAGCCGTATCATCGACCAACCCGTTATGGTCATCATCGATCCCGTTCCCCGGTATCTCGTCATGGTTTTTCCAGAATCTTCCCTGAAGCTCAGGATGGATAAAATCAATACCACTGTCAACGATGGCAACAACCACCCGGGTATGTTCCGTAGGGGTATTCTGGTAGTAATCACTCAGGCCGATATCCACTCCCGGAGTACCGGCATATCCACCAAGGACATCATTGTTGTAGCCGGGGTATCGTTTTATGGAATAATAAAATTGTCCGTTATTGTATAAATACCATTGGTGATGAAAAAGGGCATCGTTGGGAAAATCAAAAAACTCAAGGAAATAATCAGGTTCGATATACTCGATATTTCCCTTACCGAGCATTGTAATAATATCCCGTTCACTGAGTGACTGCGACTCACTTTCTATGGTAAATATCCGCTCCCACTGCTCACCTGCCACCAGATTGGTGCTTACCTTTACAGGTGCTACTTTTTGCAGTCGTATTTCTTTACCGAGTGATTGTGTAAGTAGGGCAATGTTTACATGAGGAGCAAGTTTGACAATGTATTTTCCGGGAACAGGTCCAGTTGGCAGTTCGGCGGTAGTTCCCACCCCGGGCAGAACAATGAGCATAACAAGAATTAATATCATCCGATACATACAAATCCTCTTTTGTAACCGGCAAACAAGTAAAATAGGAGGCGAATGTTGCCTCCACTGAATCTCAAGGTATAGACGTTCGAACCAACCGGAACGTGTAATGTTTGCGCTTCTATAAGATAATATAGTACAACAAGTTGTCAAGACTTTTACGACGAGACCCTGTTGCCCGGTGGTCATATCAACAAATGTAAGTAATGTTTATTCTCTTTGAAGCGCCCTTTCGCTACGACTTATCGAAGAAGGAGGGGAGCAACAACAGATAATGAACAACTAAAACCCACCGTAACTAAACTCATACCTGACATCAACGAGGGTAAGCAATCCATCTGCATGTTCATCAAATATGTACACCTGTATTACATGTGTACCGTCGGGGTTGAGCGTATTAAACTCGATGAGGTAACTGTTTTCAAGGATATTGATTATTTGCAGTTTACTTAAATCAAGGTCAGATGCATCCCGCTTAATAAATTCAACCGTTCCTCCGGTACATTCC
>JAJRZL010000321.1 GCA_024275255.1 Candidatus Zixiibacteriota bacterium
CGCTTTTCAGACAACAGCCGTTATCGAAGCCATGTTTTTGAATAAAAGAGTGATATATACATTCTGGGATAGACATGTGTCCCGACTGCAGGATGACTTGCTTCCCTTTCATAAAGCAGCAGGAATACGTATTGCCCGGTCGTTAGATGAATTTCGCAATATGTGTGAACAAACACTTTCCGGTAATACAGACTTGTTCACCTTTTCAAAAGAAGAGCAAGATGCCAAGGAGCAATTTGTTAGAGAATATTTGTATCGTCCTGATGGACAGGTATGCCGACGGTTGTATCAATCATTAAAGCAGTTTATGTAATATGAAGCGATTGTTTAACAATACCGTATTTTCAACCCTTGACGCGTTTGTGCTAATTGCACTGAACATTGTTGCAACTCCCATTCTTATCACTTCGTTGGGCTTGGCTGAATATGGCGTATTTGTCTTCTTGTCTATATTCAGCACCTACGGAGTCCTGTCACTCTTCGGGCTGGGAATGGAGGGGGCGCTGCTGAATTTTGTGGCACGGTATGAATCTGAAGGTAATAAGCATAAGATACAGGATTCACTGACCGTATCGCTTATATACTATGGCATTGTCGGGTTGCTGCTTGGTGGTGCATTATACATATTTGCCGGTTTTATCGCCGAACGATTTATTGATGATGGGGGGAGTTTGAACCGTGATGCGATAATATTGTCAATCAATATCGTTTCATTAAATGTCTTCCTGCAATTTTTGACATTACCGTTTACCGCTGTATTACAGGGATTACGCAGGTATGTAATCACCAAGTCACTTAATTCGGTATTGATGGTGTTACAATATGTGCTGGTGATAGTTACCGCCATGTATTTCAAAAAAATTGAAATCGCCTTTCTGGTGATACTCGGGATTACCGGGATAAGAATACTCAGTTTAGTGTATATTGTCGGATTTCACTTGTCACATTTTCGGCCCTTTCGAATCAGGATTCGCAAAGAAATTGTCCGGTCGTTATTCAGTTACAGTTCAATTTTGTTTATCAGCCGGATAATCGGAATCATTTTCAACCAGATGGATAAAATCCTTATCTGGTTGTATCTCGCTGTGACCCAGATGGGAATTTATGATGTTGTAGTGCGACCGGCTAATCTTATTCGTACTGTTATTAGTGTGCTGAATGCGGCGGTTATCCCCGAAGTAGCCCGGTTGCATCACCAGAAAGAAATAGCACAAATCCGTGCCCTTTATATCAAGCTGGTACGCTATGCCTACTTGCTTATGCTGCCGATTCTGGTTGTTGTTGCTGTCTATATGGATATGCTCCTGCAGGTGTGGGTAGGGGTTGAACTGGCTCAGTATGCGTACCTTGCGCTGGTTATCTTATCAGTTTATCTCATCGCACCGGTTGTTTCCATGGCATCGACGATTGTTGTTGGCATGGAACTCGTGAAAAAGACCATCTGGATATCAATAGTTGCCAGTATCATCAATATGGTTCTCAGTATAGTACTGGTGAAATCTATTGGTTTGCTGGGGCTGCTTTCAGCGACACTGATAGCACAGGTGTTTATGGTATTTCCGTATGTATATATGATGCAACACGTCCTCGAAATGAATATAAAACAGTTGTTCGGACCAATAATGAATATCCTCGCCGTGGCAATATTGTTTGTTCTTGGAAATATGGTGCTGCGTCTTCTTTGTGCCGATACGATAATTATGATACTCATTGCCGGAAGCCTGGCGCTGGGGCATACGTTTATAAACTATCGTTACCTGCTTAATGTGGAAGAACGAACATATTTGTTACAAAAATTGGGATTGAGCAAAACACAATGTATCACCGGAGCAGTAAACAGATGAAACGAAATATCGTCATCATATCTATTTTTGATTTGACCCGTGTTTCATTTGAAATAGCAAAGCAACTCGAAGCGCGTGGTCATCATGTGTCATGGATTACCACAAATCCTTTCTGGACAAACTGGCTGCGTACACAGGGAGTACCGGAACAGGATTTGCTTGAACTGGTATATGATGAATCGGATTTCCTTTCGAGGGAAGAAAAGGAAGAACTCACACCGCAAATAGTACATTGTGAAATGAATGCCCGGTTATCTGTCAACCAGTGCCTGATGATGGACCAGTTTGTTATGTACAAGAACAGGAAAGATATCAACGAATTCGTGTATTTGTATTACCGGGATATAAAACGATTCCTGATTGAAAAGAAGGCTACCGATGTCTTTGCGGAACCGACCAATATAAACGAAATGATTGCCTACATGATATGCCGTGAGTTGAATATCAGGTTTTTGGCTCCGTGGGATATGCGGTATCCCCGAAATCGTCTTATTTTTATCGAAGGGTACTTACAGGATCCGGTCGTGCCGATCGGTAACAATGCCAGTAATGGGGACGGGGTAAAACTGCTTAAAGCCTTTGAAAAGCAACATACAACACCATTTTATTTTGAAAAACATAACAGTGCCCGGGTAGTATCACTCAGGCAACTGCTGAAATCGGCATATAACCGTATCACCCGCAAACAGGTAATCAGACAAAACAACCTGACTCACCATGACTTATCCGAACGAATACTCCGCCTGCTCCGTCGTCTTGTCAACAGCTTTTATATGCGTCGTATCTGCAAGTATGATACCCTGGAGGAAATAACCGGGCGAGTGGCGTTTTTTGGACTCCATGTTCAACCGGAAGCATCGATTGATGTGCGCGGGTCATATTTCAGTGACCAGTTGAAATTAATAAAAGATATCCGCCGAGCATTGCCGTTTGATGTGACTCTTGTTGTTAAAGAGCACCCTAATTTCCTTGGTGGTCGCGGATATGTGTTCTTCAGGAAAGTACGGAAGATACCAAATGTACGGCTGGTGAGACATGATGTTTCGGCATTTGATATTTACGAAAAAGCTGATATTGTATTTACCGTGTCGGGAACGACAGCCTACGAAGCCGGTATGCTCGGTATTCCGGCTGTGACGTTCTCGCCCATGTATTTTGGCGGGTTATCCTCTGTTCAATACTGCGAAGATATTACCAAGCTGCAACCGATAGTATTCAAGCTGTTACGGGAGTTCCGGCGTGACTATGAATCCGACTGCCGGTTTATGAGCCGGTTATACAGCCAGTCACACGAGGGGTATTGGACCAACCCGCTGCTGGACCCGTCTGTGCTGGAACCGAAAAATATCGAAAACCTGACAGATGCTTTTGTGGGAGTGCTGGAACGTGAGCCTGCTTAATGCCATAGCTGTATTGGGATATATTGGCACGCTGGTATTTATTTTCAAGAAATACCCTCGGTACTTTACCTTTTTCCTGTTTGTTTCGTTCATGCAGCTCTGGGCGCTAATATCATGTTTTTATAATGACACCGGAATATATAACCTCGAGCTGTTTCGCTTTACAGAGCAGACAATGGCTACGACCCGCTTGGGGATTATGTATGTCCTGTTTAATATCGGATTTATCGCAATGGCATATATTATCGGGGACAAAGCTCTTATCAACAGGGAATACACTCTTAAAGGAGGGAAGATACACCTCGGCAACTTTACCCTGCTTATCTATTTCGGAGTGTTGGCGATAGCGCTTTACCTGGTGTATCGCTTATCTGTCAACGGGATTCCGATATTTGCCGGGTTGGACAGGCTGCGATATGTCAAACAGGCGGGAACAATCGAACAGTTGCTGGTTGTGTATGGACAATTAATAGCGTTCATGCTGGGGTTGTTTGGAAATCATCGAAAGTTGTTCTCATTTCCAAATGTTGTTTTTGCCGGATTCCTTGTTTATGCGGTATTGACCGGTCATAAGTTTTCATTTTTGTTTATTCTGCTTATCAGTTATACAACACCATTATTTATCCGTTATGTCTATGCTCATTCCGATTTCAAGTTATTCCGTTTTCGGTACATGATGGTTGCAACGGTCGTTTGTACCGTATTCCTGTTGTTGGCTTATAATACCTACCGCCGGATATTTGATGGCTTTGAAGGCGCCCAAACACTGCTGGTGAACCGGGTGTTTGCCATGCAGGGGGAAATGTGGTGGGCTATCGATTATGACCGCACCACATTTGACACCTATGATTCTCGTCACTGGCAAACGGAGCTGGCACGGGTTCTTTCACCGGAATCAACCCCGGTTGAAGAGGTGGGTATGCGGTATCTGATGGTTCAGGCAGTTGGACCTAAAAAGGCATATATGCTTTTTGACAACGGGTATTTATATACTATGACCTACCCGGCTATTCTTATTGCAACAATGCCATACCTGTTGGCTGGAATAATCCAGTTGTTAGCCGGTTGTTTTTTCTTTGTCCTTCTCTACTATTTATATTACAGCATAATCTACAAGCATCATATACGTTCATTGATAGCATTTCTTATTATCATCCCGTTTGTAACCGTTCTGTTTACCGGCAACTTCTTTGTCTTTCTCTCGATCGGGATAGGTATAAAGCTGCTGATACTCATAACTCTTGAAACCGGGCTCTTTTGTGATGCCGGTGAGGTAAAACCATGTTGAACTATATCTTTCAGGACAGTAAAGCAAACCGAGGAAATATTAAAGGGATTTTCGTACTGGCATTCTTCCGCCTGGCGCAATTATTTGCTCTTCGCAAGGGTACCATACTATGGTGGCTGGGATTGCCAGTAATGATTTCCTATCGCCTATTAGTTGAATATATCATGGGGATTGAGCTTCGTGCCCGAACACAGGCAGGAGCTGGATTGGTGCTTGAGCATGGAGTCGGGCTGGTCGTCAACGATCAGACCGTGCTCGGTACAAATGTGCATTTGCGTCATAATACGACTATTGGCTGTGTCAAGATGCCAGATGGTTCCCAGGGACCGAGTCCGGTTATCGGAGACAATGTAGAAATCGGCGCCAATGCGGTTGTTCTCGGAGGAATCCGGATCGGAGAAAATGCTAAGATAGGAGCTGGTAGTGTTGTGGTGAAAGATGTCCCGGCAAATGCAATTGTAGTGGGAAACCCTGCAAAGGTAATTAAATTCCTTGATGATTCACCACTTCCCAGAACCAATTCACGAATTGTCGAGTTTGTCCAAAGATAAGGAAAAGTCTATTGTTGTCTCCTTCACATATAATCATTGTTAACGATTTTGCGTATATCAATGGCGGTGCCAGTCAGGTCGCCCTGTCAAGCGCCATAGCCCTCGCCAGAAATGGATACCGGGTAAGCTTGTTTGCCGCAGTCGGTCCTGCAATGCCGGAACTTGAGAAAGCCGGGGTAGAAGTATCACTGCTGAATCAATATGAAATTGTCAATGATCCCAACAGGAACAGAGCTTTGATGCAGGGACTTTGGAATACCTGCGCCTATCGTGAACTGTTATCCCTGTTGGAGAAATGTGATAACAACAATACAGTAGTACATGTTCATGGCTGGACCAAGAGTTTATCATCGAGTGTGTTTGCTGCCATTCAAAGGAGCAATATCCCGTATGTAATAACAATACATGACTTTTTCCTGACCTGTCCCAATGGGGGATTGTTTGATTATAGAAAGAATGCTATTTGTCATCTACCCCCGTTGTCGTTACGTTGCATAACAACAAATTGTGACAAACGGCAATATCCCCACAAAATCTGGCGGGTAGTAAGACAGGTAACGCAAAAATATTTTGGAAATGTTCCCGGCAGGTTGCAACATGTTATTACTATCTCCGACTTAAGCGAGCGTATCATGCGTTCGTATCTGCCTGCTAAAACTCCCGTTTATCGGGTGACCAACCCGGTGTTTATTGATAAAAAGCCACCGGCAACCCCGGCATATAACAAATCCTTCGTCTATGTCGGGAGGCTGGATCCGGAAAAGGGACCGTTGCTGTTTGCCGAGTCATCAGTGAAAGCTGGTGTGCAAGCCCTGTTTGTCGGAGACGGCGTTTGTCATGAACAGGTAAAGCAAATCGCCCCTTCCGCCATGATTACTGGATGGCTCCCACCGAAACGAGTAGAGCAGGAACTGATGGCGGCACGGGCACTGGTTTTTCCATCGCTTTGGTATGAAACACTGGGGTTGACGGTTCTTGAGGCTGCTGCGGTGGGCGTACCGGCAATTATCCCGGATACCTCGGCGGCAGTAGAGATGGTGGAGGAGGAGGTGACCGGGTTCATCTTCAAAAACGGGGATGTTGATGAACTGACTGAAAAAATTGTACAGTTAAACGACCCCGAAACTGCTTCCCGAATGGGAAAAGCTGCCTACGAACGGTATTGGGATGCTCCGTCGACAGTTGAAAACCATGTTGCACAATTAGAACAGGTGTATCGGAAGATGGCAGGTTATACGAGAGTTGATAAACCTACCGAAAAAGAACTGGTCGAAATTGCCTGACTTATGACTTATGAGCCGGGTCCCATGTTTCAATCCCCATGTTTATCTGACTCAATTCAGGTTGAGAGCGGACAAACGAGAGAATGTCGGAATAGGGAAGAGTCTTTTTACCAAGCTCTAATTTTTCATAGATAATTCGAATCAACTCCAAATCGGCAGCAGTATCGACAGTCCATCGCAGGTCGGAATTATCTTCTTTGTCGGTAACTGCTCGAGTAAGAAAAAGCTCCGGGTGCATTTCCCGCAATACGGTAGTAACATGTTCTCGGGAGCCGGAAGTATTTGCCAGTCGATCAAATCGTTCGAGGGTATCGGCAAAGAACGCTTCGACATCCAACCCGCGAGGGTAAGTACGCTTGATAACATTGCTGGCATAATCACAATTATCGGAATGGTCAATCAACTCCGTAATAACGCGGTCAACAACTCCGGCATCGATAAGCGGACAATCGGCAGTAATACGAACAATCACATCGGCATGAGATTCTTGAGCCGCTCCGACAAATCGCGAAAGGACATCATCCTCACTACCACGATACCAGGGAAGGCGCTCCTCCCGGGCAAGTTCAACAACGGGGTCATCGGTCTTGTTCGTTGTTGTGGCTATCACTATTTCATCGACCGAACTGCAACCGCGTAACCGGGTAATCTGCTGGGCTAACATCGGCTTACCGGCAACATCCATTAATACTTTCCCCGGTAAGCGGGTAGATGTCATCCGGGCTTGAATAATAATTACACGTTTCATGTCTGGTAAGAAGCATGGGTACAATGTGAATAGTCAACTAACAATTTTGAAATGTTCATTGCCATAATATGCAAACAATAGACAGGGAAAGAATGTAGCATTCGTCCGGGAAGCATTTTCCCTGATTTTATTCCTCAAAGAAATGATTGATCGACGGGTTTTCAACATAATGCGGGACAACATGTTAGAGGGGTGGTTTTTCTGGCGCGTTTGGTATGGTTTTTGATATGTACTTACATGTTAAAGTATAGCTGCTTTTGATGAAATAAATAGAAGGGATTCTATAGCAATATGAAGGATCATAATTCTTCCCCAAATATCTTATCACCTGAAAATGATATGGCACAGGACAAACAGTCGAGTACAGGAAATCGGTACGAGCTGAACCTGTTTGAAGTAGGAAAACTTATCGTCAGCAAACGGAAAATGGTATATGCTATTGTTTTCCCGGTAGTGTTTTTGACCGCACTCATTATGTTCACCACTCCCAATGTGTACCAGTCCAAGGCTATTATTTTACCAACCGGCGGAACAGACAATATGCGCACGATAAAAGAGCTGGTTGGTTTGGGAGGTGCGATGAACATGGGGAAAGAAAATTCATCGGAGCTATATCCATTAATTCTTCAGTCCAACCTTATTCGTGATTCCGTTTTGAGTCAGGAATACGATATAACATTTGAAGGGGAAAAACTGCATATTATTCCTTCCGAATACTTCGGACAAACGGACCCGACAAGACTCAGGAAAGCACTCGCCGGAGCAACTGTTATCAAAGCCAACAAACGAACCGGCGAGATTTATATGTCGGTTGAAACGGAATATCCGGAATTATCAAAAGCAATTCTTACAGAATATCTCAACCAGCTTGAGAATTATAACCGCCATGTCAGGAAGTCATCAGCTCGTGAAAATCAACGGTATCTTGAGGCGAGACTAAAGGAAAGCACGGCGGAACTGCACAAAGCCGAAGAAGCAATCCGGGCGTTTCGTGAGGTCAACTCCAACTGGGCATCGACAACCAATGCTGACATCCTCAATGAACTTACTCGCCTGGAACGTGATTTGGAAATAAAATCAAGTGCGTATTTGTTCTTACAGCAACAGCTCGAGGTTGCCAAGTTAAATGCGCAGAAAGATATTCCTATCCTTAGTATTCTTGATACACCGTCCCTGCCGACAATAAAATCAGGACCGAAACGTGTCATTACTATTTTCTTTGCCGGAGTGATTTCGTTTATACTGGCAGTTCTTATGATATTCTTTACCGATCTCTGGAAGCAGGTAACCTCAGGGAGAAACAGGCGGGAATACGAAACTCTCAAAGAGGATGTTACCCGGGCATTCCCTCGTACCAGAAAAATACTCCGTATGATTCGCCGAAATCGGCAGCATCAAAGGGAGCATGTCTATACGGAGTAACTTGTTGCCATGAGACGATATCAATGTAGCATACTCAAATGGATTCTCCTGTTAACAGGAATGGGGATAGCACTCGTTCCATTGCCATTGAAGGCTGATGTTCCGTTGCCGTTGGGTCAGTTTCCGTTTTCCCTTGATTATGACCTGGCATACCATCAGGCAATAACATCTGGGAACCTGAACCTGTTGCCGCCAACAGGACCATTTTCAATGTCATTATTTACTAAAAATAAGCAAACTACCAATTATTCCCCTACAATGCGATTGTTTGAGGTTCCGGACAATACTGATAATATGCGTCTGTTTTCTTTGACTGCTCAAAATTATCGGGCTCGTCAAAATATCCGCCTTCAGGACCTACCATCGTTATGGGGCGGTGCATACTACCAGCCCTCAAATCTATTCGGGATGGTTGTCATGTTTAACCTTGACCGGGCAAAAGCTGTTGACCCTGCATATAGCGGGAAAAAATGGCGCGGACTGGCAGGTGACTTGGAAACATCGGCAATCTATTTTACCAAAGACGGGTTATCGGCAACTCTGGGAAGACAGCGTTTGTTTTGGGGACCGCAGCGAGTCAACCTGATATTATCTGAAACAACAGAACCGCTTGACTTCTTTTCAATCGCCTATCAAAAAGGAAAATTGCAGTTCAGTTTCCTGTTTGCCCGGCTTGACCAGTCAAGACCGGATTCTATGGATTATATCAGATTTCCAGATCGTTCGTTTAATGACAATCGCTATTTTGTGGGGCATCGTCTGGATATCCTCTTTAACAAACATATCCGCCTTGGGTTATTTGAAACGTCGTTGTTTGGTGGGGAGGGACGTGCTCCTGAACTGTACTACCTGAACCCATTACAGTTTTTTCATACCGCCCAGTTGAATGAAAATGAAGATGACAACACTATATTAGGTCTGGATTTTACCATAATTCCACGAAAGGGGTTGAATTGTTACGGTCAACTGATTATCGACGATTTCCAGATTGATAATTCCACCCACGGTGATCAGGAACCTGATGAAGTCGGCTTGATGCTGGGAGTTATGAAAACAGGACGGGTGGCATCGTTTTCACCGGATATAAAACTTGAATATGTGCGGATTACCAACCGCACCTATCATCAGCGTGACCCTCGCAACAGGTATCTCTATCGCAACAAGCTTATCGGTCATCCGCTTGGTCCCGATGCCGATTCATTGTCAATGTCTGTTCGATTCTGGTTGAGCGAAAGACAAATAACAATGTTTGAAATGGCATATCGGCGGCATGGTGAAGGTTCCATTTATAAGCCCTGGGACCAGCCCTGGAGTGAGTATCAGGGAGAATCATATAGCGAACCGTTCCTTACGGGAACAGTTGAGAAAACATTTTTCATAGCTGCTCATTATGGCGGATACCTGCCCGTAACAGAATATACGGCAAATCACTTATATGTTAATCTCTCAGCGGGTTATGGCTGGTATCGCAATGTTGACAACAATCCTGGACAAAAATTGACAAACAGTTGGCTTCATTTTTCAATAGGATGGCTTGGAGGTTTTGAGGTAGGGATGGGTGACTGAAGTTATTTCAAACTTGGACGATAATAGGGGGACAAGAGGGTGTTTGAACAAAATTATATAAACAGGAACGAAAAGCTCGCAGGAAGTTTGGGGCGATAAAAGGAGTGTTATTTTGAAAGCGAGTGATACATCGTTGAAATCTGCCACGGGAACCTCACAAAGATATATCCCTACACAAGACAGGCAATTTCAAAGTCGAGTTGCTCTCACGACAGCTCTTGTTCTGCCTACTCTGAATGCTGGCTCACAATTTCCGAAATGGCTGCAAGGACTGAAAGCTCAATCATACCAGCCAGATACAATTTTACTAATTGATTCCTCTTCAAACGATAATACAGTTGACATTGCGCGGTCTGCCGGATTCGAAACCTATACTATCCGACGCAGTGATTTCAGTCATGGAGGAACACGTCAGATGGCAGTCGAATTGCTCGACAGCAGTGATGTGATTCTTTTTATGACACAGGATGCTTTTTTGGCTGACAAAGATTCTCTGGCCAATCTTATCAAGGTATTTACTGATAGTAAAGTCGGGGCAGCCTATGGCAGACAGTTGCCACGGGAAAAAGCAAATCCGATAGAAGCACACGCCAGGTTATTTAATTATCCATCAGTAAGTGAAGTACGTGATGCGGGGGATATACCGAAATACGGCATAAAAACATCGTTCATTTCCAACTCATTTGCCGGCTGGAGAAGGAAGGCGCTTTTGGAAGTGGGGGGATTTCCACGGCATACTATTCAAAATGAAGATGCCTACGCAGCATCAAAGTTGATTCAGGCAGGGTGGAAAATTGCATATTGTGCCGATGCCACAGTTTACCATTCTCATAATTATTCCATTATACAGGAGTTCAAGCGGTATTTCGATATTGGTGTATTTCATGCTCGTGATCCCTGGATTCGCCGGATGTTTGGTAAAGCGGAAGGTGAGGGGATGCGTTTTGTGAAGTCCGAACTGCATTACTTGTCAACCCACCAAGTGGAATTAGTCCCATCAGCATTGCTACGGACAGGGATGAAATTGATAGGATATAAATTAGGTACCTTTGAAAATAGGTTACCTGTTTCGATAAAAAGAAAATTAAGTATGAATAAAACATACTGGAAACAGGATTGACATCATGAGTTGCTGTATAATATTTGGAGGGGCAGGATTTGTCGGAACACATCTTGCCAAACGTTTTCTTGAGACCGGAAGGTTCTCTCATGTACATGTAGCAGATATTCGTCCTTCATCTCTACAAGGCACACCGGGAATCACCACATCAATAACCGATGTCCGCAAACAGATTCCTCTTGGCTTGGTGCCGGAGTCGCCGGAGTGGATTTTCAATCTGGCAGCCATTCACAGAGAGCCGGGACATGAACCTTATGAGTATTATGAAACCAATCTCCCCGGTGCGAAGCATGTGTGTGAATATGCCAAGGCGGTGAGTTGTGATAATATCTATTTTACCAGCAGTATTTCCGTA
>JAJRZL010000322.1 GCA_024275255.1 Candidatus Zixiibacteriota bacterium
CAAACACTTATAGCTTCTTTTGTGTCCACTTAGCTTGACGCAAATGCGATGTTCGGGACAGGTCGTGCTTGCTCATCCAATCTAATGGCCTCTTATCCGGTTCATGTTCTTCAGTACAGTTCACGCAGTCTGGCTTACCTGCCTCGTCCGGCAGGCGGGCTTCAGTCCTAACCTCACGATTAGCAACCCCCGATTAAAATACGGGGCAGGCTTTGCCACTTGCTTCACTTAGAGACGTTACGCCCTCGTGTTAGGGACTTTAACCCTTTGGGACATTCTTTTAAAGAACTATATTTACCATTCGGGGCACACACAAAAAGCTAAAAACATAAAAACGTTTTTTAGCAAGACCGTTGGCGGCAAGGCAAAATAAACATCATCATTTATGGCAAAGATTTTTCGTGAAGGGGAATATTCTAAAAAGTGTGTCAGTACTCTTTTTTTGAATATTCCTCAAGAAAAAACCAGAGCATGTGAACGGCAAAGAGTACTTTGCAAACCACTTTTACAAGAAAAATGAGAATTAACTAACTTTGAATAAAAATATATTGGGCATGAGAACAATAAAAATTTCCATATCAGACCTTGAGTATAACAAGTTTGGTCTCAAAGCGACAAACTTCTCCTTCTCAGAGTTGGTTGACATCTTGAGCAAAGAACTTTCAAAGCAAAGACTTGATGATAGTCTGAAACTTGCGGAAAAGTTTGGACTTTCAAAAATGACGATGGACGAAATCACAAAAGAGGTAAATGCCGCACGAAAAGATGCAAAAAATCGTAATTGATACAAATGTCTTGGTATCAGCACTAATTCAGCGAGGCAACGCTTATCTAATCCTTATAGAAGTTTTCGTAAATACAAAAATAAGGCTTTGTCTGTCTGATGAACTGTTCCAAGAGTACTGCGAGGTTTTAGGCAGAGACAAATTTTCAAAGTTCCCTGACTTTGCGGTTAACTCCCAAATGTTGCTGGTTGATATTAAAAATATTGCCGAGAAGTTTACACCAAAGATTAAAGTTGACCTCATCTCAGACAAGGACGACAATAAATTGCTTGAACTCGCTGACTGCTGTAAAGCGAACTTTCTAATTACTGGAAATCATACCGATTTCACTATGGCAGACTACAAGGGTACAAAGATTGTTTCGCCTCTGGAATACTGGACAAGCCACATACCAAAATGAAAAGTCCAGCCGATAACAATTTAGCTACAATGATGTGAAGCAGGGCTTCAGTTCATTGTAGTTCCGAAACATCGGAATTGAACTCAGCCTCTGGAGTACTGCCGTTTCATTATGGGGATTCAATAAGAAAAGGTTTCCCCTATAGCGCTCACGTCCTCGTGAGTGATATTTTTATCCCCCCATCTATCGCCAGCGTCTGCTGGTGATAATGATTTGTTCTAACGTTCTGTTCTAGGCGAGCCCTCAATTCTGCCCCAAGTATGGGCAATCGCTTTTGAGTATTATGATTGTCATCCGATGACTTATAATGTTAATTCTTGTGCAAGGTCTTTCTTCTCAAATTTCCTATTTTGCATTTTTAAAGTTCCTTACCTGCCGAAAATCAAGTATATCGCTATTTACAAAATAAATATAAGCTATGAAATACCCTTTAATTGCTGCCTTCATCGTTCTTAATTCCCTCAACTTCAACCTGTTTGCACAACTGTCAGGCGCCTATACAATTGGCGGCACTTCACCCGATTATGTCAGTTTTAGCGAAGCGGTAGATTCTCTTAAATCGAAAGGAATTTCAGGCCCTGTAGTGTTCAATGTCCGTTCGGGTTATTATTCCGAGCAGCTTGTGCTTAATCGAATTGCCGGTTCGTCACCAACAAATACCATCACCTTTCAATCGGAAACCGGTGACAGCACCGATGTAACCTTTAGCGCTGTGCCAAACGGCTTTTTAAACAATTACGGGTTTAAGCTCGACAGCGCTACCAATGTGATTTTAAGAAAAATGCACTTTACATCCGGTAACAGTTCCTATCAACGGTCTATCGTTTTTGACGGCATAAATAAAAACATACAAATTCTTAACAATTATGTGAGCGGAAGCGCTTATGCAAGCCCAAGTGATTATCGAACAATGATATATGGCTTTGGCAACCTCGATACCAATATTATCATTAAAGACAACTTCTTTAATGGGGGTTCTATTGGAATAAAGATAGTTGCTTCGAATAATTCTATAGGGATAACCATTGAGAACAACCGGTTTGAAGGACATTATTACCATGCCATTGAAATGTGGGGATCTCAGGAGGTATTGATAAAAGACAATGATATTTCGGTCACTTCCACACATATCGAATATGCTGCCATATACGCCCGTCAAACCAAGAGAGCTAAAATAATTAACAACACCATTTATGGCATAAACAAAGGCTCCGGTATCTATGGATATGCGACAACCGACAAAGCAGGCACTGAAGGGTTGATCGCCAACAATTTCATCCAGCTTGGCGGAAATGACCCGGTCTTTGGCATCAATTTTTATAACAGTCGTCACCAGGAAATTTATCACAACAGTGTACACATCACCAATACCAACACTACGGAGAGTACGGCTTTCTTCAATCAATTTGGCGATAGCATAAAAATACGGAACAACAATTTTGTGAATACCGGGGGCGGGTATGCCATGTATTTCAAATATAACACAAACCCCTGGCCGGTTATAGAGGGCGATAATAATAACCTGCTGACAACCGGAGCGAATTTGGTGTATGAAAACGGCAACGATCATGCGAATCTTGCCGCATGGCAGGCGGTGTATGGGCATGATGTAAATTCCGTATCGGTTGATCCTATCTTTAATTCAGCAACTGACCTGCATGTAAGCAATTCAGTATTAAATGCAAAAGGAATATATGTTTCGGAGGTGACAGACGATTATGATGGGGATATACGCAGCAACCCACCGGATATTGGGGCAGATGAATTTACCGTATTGCCTTTAGATGCAGGCGTGTTCGATTTTGTCAATCCCGGATATTCTATTTGCGGGAACAGTGTCGAGGTGGAATTGTTCAATTTTGGCTCGACTACCCTGACTTCTGCAAGTATCGGCTGGAGCATCAACGGTACGCCCCAAACGGTTTATAACTGGAGCGGAAGTTTACCCGGAGGTTCATCTGCCAATGTTGTGATTGGTACGGGGACTTTTTCCGCAGGAACGACTTATCAATTAAAAGCCTGGACGTCAAACCCCAACGGTTCTGCCGATATGCTGCCGCTAAATGACACATCTTCTGCTGCCAACCGTTATGTGGGACTGTCTGGCGTTTACACCGTAGGTGGCGCCAGCCCTGACTTTGCTACGCTGGATGACGCCATAAATGATTTGCACAGCATGGGTATTTGTGGCGCAGTTACCATGAATCTCAGGGACGGAACCTACACAGGACAGTTTGTGCTGAATGAAATACCCGGTGCGTCTTCTATCAGTACGGTTACCTTCCAGTCGGAATCGCTGGACAGCTCGGCAGCCACACTTACGTACAACATCCTTGGGTTGCCCAACTATGTGGTGCAGTTAAATGGCGCTGATTATATCATCTTCCGGCATTTGAAAATAACCCCGTCAGCAAGTTTTGGCGTATGCGTAGAAATAAAGACCAATTCCAACTACAATGTTTTTTCAAATAATTGGCTTTCCGGAGTCAACACCACAAACACTTCTACAAGTTATGTAATACTCACCAGCAACAATTCCATAACAAACGGGAATACGGTTTCCAATAATTATTTTGAAAACGGCAGTTATGGCGTCAGACTAAGAGGCTCAAATACCGACATGTCTGAAGGAAATCATATTGTGAATAATTATTTTACAGGGCAGACCTTCCGCGTAATGGATATTACACGGCAGAATAACCTCTTAGTGGAAGGTAACAGGATAGAAGTCAACTCCCTGAATCCAAATTTTGATTGTATCATGGTGAATGGCATTACCAACTGTGAAATAAATAAAAATCAGGTTACCGGTCTTCAGGATGGCACTTGTATTTCGGTGGGGCAAAACTCAAGCGATAATATCCAGATAGCAAACAACTTCTTACATGCCGATGGAGCAGGTATTGTAACCGGCATTAAAGTGGACGGAGGCAGCAATTACAATATTTTTCACAACAACATTCACATTCAGAATACATCGCTTGAAAGTAGCGGGTTACACATACAATACGCAAATGAGGCAGACCTGAAAAATAATATTGTTATGAACTCGGGCGGAGGTGTGACTTTTAGCATACGAGACATTTCTTTTCTTGAGGACTGTAATTACAACGATCTGTTCACCACAGGCGATACGCTTGTTCAAACAGACATTGGTTACACCGATTTGTCTGACTGGCAAACCCAGGGATATGACGCCAACTCCTATTCCGTCAATCCCGCTTTCTTATCGGCAACCGACCTGCACGTTAATAATTCTGCGCTTGACGGCAAAGGAACCAATGTGGGTATTACAGACGATATTGATGGCGACATCAGGAATGTGAGTTCGCCCGATATTGGCGCTGACGAGTTTGAACCGTTACCCAATGATGCGGGCATTACGCAGTTTGTATCTCCCACCATACCCGAATGTAGCGCCAATCCTGATGTGATCGTGCTGCTAAAAAATTTCGGAACGCAAAATCTTACCTCTGTAAGTATCGGAAGGTCATTAAATGGGAATACATTGCCGTCTTACAATTGGACGGGCAACCTGGCGAGCGGGGATGTGGCAACGATTACCCTCGGCTCTTTTGCCCTCGACCCTTTTGTTCCTTATAACTTAAAAGCATGGACGTCTAACCCCAATGGCGTTGCGGATCTGTTGCCGTTCAACGATACCCTGAGACTCATTGACATTTACAAAGGATTGCCCGGTGGAGCCTATACCATTGGAGGCGCTTCTCCCGATTTTAATTCTTTTAATGCTGCCGCCCAGGCGTTAAATATTGGCGGTGTTTGTGGAGCAATTATTTTTGAGGTGCGTGATGGAACTTATGACGAACAAGTTGCTTTGACAGATATAAAAGGAGCTTCATCTGCAAACAGTATTGTTTTCCGGTCGGAAAGTAGAGACAGCGCCTCGGTGATACTCACTTTTGACCAGCCGCAAAGTCCCGATTCAAATTATGTAGTGTTGCTGGAAGGAGCCGATTATGTGACCTTTGAAAAGATGACCATTGAGGTTCAGGGAACCGGATTCTTTTCAACTGCAATAGAAATAAGAGGCAGAACTACCAATGCGGCATTTTTAAACAACGAGATAAGAGGCGCAAGCGTTTCTTACACCCTGGAAAGTTCTTCTACCATTCACTCCTTTGGGTCTGAGGAAACTAGTATTACTTTTAAAAACAACAAAATAACGGAAGGCGGATACGGCATTTATCTGAAAGGAGTTTCCGTTGATCATCCTGATATGAATACGGTGATTGACAACAACCTTATCACAGGATTTTATACGCGTGGCATCAAGCTGGTATATCAAGGAGACCCACAAGTGACAAGCAACGTCATAGTGCAGGATATGGCGTCTTCTACTTCATCTGTCGCTTTACACATCAGCAATGTGTACGACCATTTTACGATCGTAAAAAACCGCATCATAACACAAAATAATAAGAGGAGTACGGGAATATCGCTTCAATCATGCAACGGGGTAGCAAGTAACCGGGCGCTAATTGCGAATAATTTTATTCAGACCGGAGATACGCTTATTTCAAAGAGCATTTCGATCACCTCTTCACAATATGTAAATATTTATCACAACAGTATTCACGCCATGTCGGATGAGCAAGATGCTTATGCTTTGGAGGTTAGCGGCTTATACTACAATGTATTGAACAA
>JAJRZL010000323.1 GCA_024275255.1 Candidatus Zixiibacteriota bacterium
CAACAAAATCTACCTGCCCAATGGGGCGCATTCCAAAGTAAGCGTGGTGGGGTTTACTGCCAGAGAACCCCTAATTTTAAACCCCGTTAACAAAGACGATTACAGCTTCACCTGGCTCTCCTTCCCACGACTCAACCGCAGCAACGGTGACCCTGACCCCTCGGTGAACGACGTGCTCGGCGGAACGCATATCGATCCGAATAATTACCTGGACGGTAGTGAATTAGTGAATATTCCACCGGGTGAGTATGATGAAGATTACGATGAATACAAAAAGCCCGAGTGGCCAAGTGACCCGGATATTACAAACATTTATAGCCCGCTTGGATACAAACTCAAGCTGAATTATCGTAATCAGGAAGGGGTTGAACCCCGTCTGTATCTGGAAGGGACGGTAATCGTTCCCGACCCCATAAAGCTTTTTGCCCAAGGCAAAGAAAACTGGACGGGTTACTGGCTGTACCCGCCACAGGACATCTTTGAAGCGCTGGGCGGAGCCCTGCAACACATCTACCGCATCGACCACCAGGACTGGGCCTGCGTGAAAGGTGACGGGCCATGGAACCCGGGAGGAACCGGTGGAACTCCGCTGCCGGATGAGTGGATCTGCGACAAACGAATACACAACATCCGTTACGGCGAGATGGTCATCCTCAAAACCGACCAGGAATTCTTCTTCCGGTGGAACAACTCGGCGATTATGCCCATGTCCGAGGACCCGGCTGAAGACCCCGTCTTTTTCTCCGTGCAGCAACAGGCAAGTTACACGCCTCTGGCCGTGCTGCTCGACAGCGCCGATCACCCGCTGGAAGTAGGCGCTTTTGTGAACGACACCTGCGTGGGTGCCACCGTGGTTTATCCCGAAGACACCCTCATACTGATCAGAGCTTACCTGAGCGGCGGTGCCACATCTACCGAAGTGAGTTTCAGAAAATACTACGGAACCAAAAGCACGGCGGCAAAACCGGTGGATACCTACTACGTATGGGATGCCCGGTTGCAAATTTTCCGGCAACGTGCACTAAGAACAAGTGAACGCCGCGGTACGCATTTGATTTCGTTTCGCAAACCGGAAGAAAAGCAAAACGCCCGCATGCAAAACCAAATGTTCAACATCTGGCCCAACCCGGCGGATGCGACCTTGTTTTACAGCCTGACACTGGAAAGTGAAACGCTGGTTACCATTGGCATTTTTGACATCACAGGCAAACAACTGGCCCGGCCGGTGAACGAAACAGCAGGTAAAGGAATCTTCGGCGGGCAGTTCCCCCTGACGGACTTTGGCGGAAACAAGCTACAACCGGGGATTTACCTGGTGAGACTCAAAGCCGGACAAATGACGGAAACCAAAAAAGTGATCGTGAAATAAACAATTAAAAAGAACCCCACGCCATTGCGCCTGCGCGCCGAAGCGCTATGGCGCACAGGTGCGAACGCAGTGCGTTGGCCTTGTGTGTTGGCGTGAAGCCTGCCTGTTCGGCAGACAGGCAATCTCAGCCTGGATTCCTGCCCCTAAAGAGATTGCTTCGTCAGCTACCACACGGGCTTACCTTGTTTCCTCGCAATGACGGGGGCTTTTTAAAAAGTAAAAAAAGAAAAAATGAAACCAATCATCCAAATACTATTCTTCTTCCTCCTGCTCACTCAAACCGCCCCGGCACAAATCATCACCGTCAAACAAGACAGCACCGGCGATTTCACCTCCATCCAGGATGCCGTGGATGCAGCACAGGACGGCGATACCGTGCTGGTGTGGCCGGGAACCTATGAGGGGGGCATTAAAATATATTACAAGGGCATTACGGTGGGGAGTTTAACCCTGACTACCGGAGATCTGAGTTACATGCACCAAACCATTATCGACGGAAACGATTCCGTGGGCGGTTTTGACATTTTCGAAATCGACGGAAAAGTAACCATCAACGGTCTGACGATTCAAAACGGAAAGGCCATGTGGGATGGGGGATCTTTTAACAGCGGGGGAGCAATCGCGGTCTGGTACTCCCAGACCGACATCCTGAACTGCATCATCCAAAACAACAAAGCATACAGTGCCGGTGGTGGGATTTATTACGCAAATTCAGAGGGCATCTTATCCAATACGACAATCAGGTATAATCATGCGTACGACAGGGGAGGCGGAATATTGGCTGCAAGCAGTGATATTACCTTCGATTCGATTAGTAAATGTAACATCTATGTGAACTTTGCTGCCTCGGGGAGCGATGTGTATAATGTAAGTGATGACTTCCCAATGAATATTATTGTTGATACGTTTACGGTAATGAACCCCGATTATTATTATTTGTTTGAGTTTACCAATCCCGGTGGCGTAGTCATTCCTCATCAGGTGGAACAAGGCAAAATCACCCAAACTTATCAGGACTTATACGTTTCCCCAAACGGGGACAACGACAACAGCGGCCTGTCGCCAGAGGAACCTTTAAAAACCATCAGTTTTGCCCTGCTGAAAGCCGCCAGCGACACGCTTTCGCCCGACACCATCCACCTGGCCGACGGCTTGTATTCCGCTTCTTCCAACGGCGAGCATTTTCCACTGAGCCTCAAACGTAACGTATCCATCATCGGTCAAAACAGGGACGCAACCGTCCTGGACGGTGAAAACAAAATCTATTTATTGCATGGTATCTATCATGCGGATAATTATAAAATCAGTAAATTAACATTGCAACATGGAAATGGGAAAGACAATTTGGATTCTCATATTGGCACCTTTATACTGGACAACAACCGCAATGCTGTTTTTGAGAATTTACTGGTCTCCGGTAATTTCGGAACCCAAGTCAGCGGTGGAAAAGTTTACAATAGTAACAATACCATATTCAGAAATATTGATTTTGTACAAAATACAGGTGGCAGAGCGTTTAGAGTACAGAGCTCTAATCAAATATTTGACACAAACTATATTGAGAACTGCAGGTTTATTGAAAACACGCCTGATTACGCTGACCCGGATCATGGTTTTGGTGGTGGGGCAGCGGTACGAACCTCTCAGTCTACTGAAACCCAACTGATAACAGCCTCGTTCATAAACTGTTTATTTGCAAAAAACCACACCAAAGATTATATTTGGTCCGGGTCTAACTCTTTGAGCGTTAGTATTACGTCTGAAGTATATTTGATCAACTCAACCCTGGCAGACAACACCTCCGATAACCCCGAAGGTGCAAATATCGGGGTTAGCTACAGCTCCAACCTGCACGTGTACAACTCCATCATGTACAACAACCAACCCGCTGAATTTTATATGATTAATCCGGTAAACGGCCCTGATTGCAATTTATATATTCAAAATTCACTGGTGGACGGAGGCGAAGAAGCAATCCGTATTCTGGACGATGGCAACAACGTTTTTTACGACGCACCCACCAACATCGACACCGACCCCCTTTTCCTCGGTAAATGGGAACACCCCTACCAGATTGCCGACGGCTCGCCCTGTATTGATGCAGGCACGCTGGCAAACCTGCCCGATTTTATCGAGCTACCGGAGTACGACCTGGCCGGCAATCCCCGCATCGTGGGCGACAGCATCGACATGGG
>JAJRZL010000324.1 GCA_024275255.1 Candidatus Zixiibacteriota bacterium
AAATATATGCGCGGGTATCGGGTCGATCGCAAAGCAGGCTGGGATACGCATGGTCTTCCGGTGGAAATCGCCGTAGAAAAAGAGCTGAAACTCGACTCCAAAACAAAAGTAGTTGAGTATGGCATTGAGAAATTCAACCAAAAATGCCGTGATTCAGTTTTTACATACCTTGAAGACTGGAATCGTATTACTGCCCGTATCGGTTACTGGCTGGACCTTGATGATGCCTATGTAACTCTTACCAATGATTATATCGAATCGGTCTGGTGGATTCTGAAAAATATGTTTGACCGGGGGCTTATCTATAAAGGGTATAAAACAGTTCCCTTCTGTCCCCGTTGTGGTACCGGGCTTTCGAGCCACGAGGTCGCCCAGGGATACCAGGAAGTAAGAGACCCGTCGGTATTTGTAAAAGTGAAAGCCGCCGATGGCGATTTCAGTTATCTGGTGTGGACCACCCCTCCCTGGACCCTCCCTTCCAATGCCGCCCTCTGTATGAAACCGGATGCCGACTATGTACTGGTTGAACATGAAGGGGAAAAACTGGTAGTGGCAGAAGCCCTGGTGGAGCAGGTTTTTGGAGAGCCAAAAGAAATTATCGAGCGGTACAAGGGGAAAGATTTTTTCAAACGGAAATACGAACCGTTGTTTGATTTCTTTCAAGAACAGGCGGATAAAGCCTATTTTGTTATTTACGCGGATTTTGTCACCCTTGAAGACGGTACTGGTATTGTGCACATCGCTCCCGGATTCGGTGCAGATGACTACGTTGTCGGACAGGAACACGGCTTACCTGTGTTTCAGGCTATTGAGCCGAACGGCATCTTCAAGGATATTGCCGGTCCGTATGCGGGTATGTTTATTAAAGATGCCGACCCGATTATTATCAAGGATTTGAAAATTGCCGGTAAACTTTTCAAGAAAGAAATATATACGCATAATTACCCGTTCTGCTGGAGGTGCGAATCACCACTGATTTACATTGCCCGTCAGTCGTGGTATATCAAAACCACCCAGTTCAAGGAACAGTTGGTAGCCAATATGAATGCTATCAACTGGTATCCCGATGATGTCCGCACCGGTCGAATGCTGGACTGGCTGGAGAACAATGTTGACTGGGCACTCTCCCGCGAGCGGTTCTGGGGTACTCCGCTTCCGATTTGGGTCTGCGATAATCCTCAATGCGATAAGATGAAGGCAGTTGGCTCCATTGAGCAGCTTCGCAAAGAGGGTTCGAATGTCCCTGAGAAGCTGGACCTGCATAAACCCCAGATGGACAATATCAAGCTGACTTGCCAATGTGGCAGTACGATGACCCGTGTCCCGGAGGTAATTGACTGCTGGTTTGATTCCGGTTCGATGCCCTATGCCCAGTGGCATTACCCCTTTGAAAATGAAGATGAGTTTGCGGTTAAGTACCCCGCTGATTTCATCTCGGAAGCAATTGACCAAACCCGCGGATGGTTCTATTCCCTGCTGGCAATTTCAACGATTCTGTATGACAAACCTCCCTTTAAGAATGTGATTGTTATCGGTCACATTCAGGATAAAGAGGGTAAGAAAATGTCCAAGAGCAAAGGGAACGTGGTTGATCCTTTTGCAACGGTGGACAACTACGGGGCGGACCCATTGCGCTGGTATCTTGTATCAACATCGAATCCCTGGCTCCCCACCCGTTTTGATGAAGCCGGTATTGTTGAAGTAATCCGAAAGTATTTCGACACCTTTCGCAACACCTACTCGTTCTTTGCCCTGTATGCCAATATTGACGATGTCCTGGGGAAAGCTTCTGCTGCCGGACAAACCGTCGATGCGTACCTTGAAAGTAAAGCAGGAGAACCCGAACGGTTTGACCGCTGGATTGTTTCACGATACAACAGTCTTATCAAAGAAGTGGTAACATTATTTGACAATTACGATATCACCCGCCCTACCAGACTAATTCAAACCTTTGTTATTGATGAACTCTCCAACTGGTACGTCCGCAATAACCGTCGCCGGTTCTGGGCAAAAGGGGACGACCCCTCCAAGATGCGTGCCTATTTGACTTTGTATCGTATTCTGGAAGGTGTTTGTCGACTTACAGCGCCGGTATCTCCTTTTATTTCCGAGCTTATCTGGCGGGAATTGGCGGGTACTCATGACATGCAAAAAAGCGGGATGGCACCATCTGTCCATGTGTGTGAATACCCGCAACACGATGAGAATCTGATTGACAGGGACCTCGAAGAAGCGATGGGACTGGTCGAAAAGATTGTTTCCCTCGGGCGAGCAGCACGCTCACGGAAAAATATAAAAGTCCGCCAGCCGTTATCAAAGTTGCTGGTCGGGCTGCCGAAAGAGACGTCGATTGAAAAACTTGCAGATTATCTTGATATCGTAAAAGATGAACTTAATATCAAGGAAGTGGAAGTTTCCGATTCTATTGACCGATATGTCACCTATGCGGCAAAGCTCAAATTCAAGGAAGCCGGTCCCCGATTGGGCAAAGATGTAAAACACGCGGCGGCGTATATTTCCTCGCTGGATTCTGAGACGATAAAGAAGTTTGTCAACGAAAAGGAAATGACTTTTGAAGTGAACGGTCATTCGGTAACACTTACTGATGAATTAGTGGAAGTTATTCGCAACGAACGTGAAGGGTTCGCGGTAGAAAGTGATGGAGCCCTCACGATTGCCCTGGTGACCAAGCTGACCGAAGAACTCATAGACGAAGGTTTCGCCCGTGAGATTGTCAATAAAATTCAGAATATGCGAAAAGCCTCCAATTTTGATGTGACTGATTATATTAACGTACAGGTCAGTTCATCAAAACGGTTGCAACTCGCCGCTGAAAAGTATAAAGAGTTTATTTGCCGTGAAACGCTTGCGACAAACATTGACTTTACCAACGGCATGACACTGAATAATGGCGCTGAGTGGAATATCAACGGAGAGAAAGCGTCAATTGTCGTAGCAAAAGTGCAGTAAGGAAGTGCCGTATGAGAAAAGCCGATAAGGAACGATACCGCAAGTTGCTGCTGGAAAAACGAAAAGCTCTGCTTGAAGATATGGGGTTCCATCTGGACTCACAGGTATCGACCACCATTCGAGAGTCAACCGGAGATATTTCTTCGTACTCGTACCACATGGCTGATCAGGGGACCGATGCCATGGAACGCGAAAAAGCGTTCATGTTTGCCTCGCGCTCCGGTCGGTTATTGTACCATATTGATGAAGCCTTGCGTCGGCTTGAAACCGACGAGTTCGGCAAATGTCATATATGTGGAAAACCTATCAGTAAAGCCCGTCTGACAGCAGTGCCCCATGCCCGGCTCTGCATTGAGTGTAAATCTGCTGAAGAGGAATCGAAAACTGGCCCCCAAAAGAAATAACAATATCTTCTGGTCCGCTGTTATCCTCCTGTTGGTGGTAGTGACCGATCAGGCAACAAAGTTGCTTGCTGTGGAATACCTGTCATCAAGACCATCGGTAGAGATACTCGGGAAATTCTTCATGCTGACCCTTGTCTATAACAAGGGTGGCGCTATGGGAACCAATTTCGGCTCTTCGCTTTATTACCTCGTTTCATCGTTACTTATCCTGTTCGTTGTCCTGTACTACATGTATGCCAATCGCACGAAACGATACCTTGTCTATCCCCTGGCATGTATTGCCGGAGGGGCAATAGGGAATATTATCGATCGTCTTCGGCTCGGGCAGGTTGTGGATTTTATTGATATCGACTTTTTTGATATGCCATTTCTGGGAATCGAACGCTGGTGGACATTTAATATTGCCGATGCCGCGATTAGCTGCTCAATAGTATATCTTCTTATCCGGATAGTCATTTTTCACAAGTCATTGCCCCCTGACGACTCTCACCACGTTTCAGCGGAATAGACACGATATTTTCCGGCGGACAGTCCAATCCCCCTTTCCCATTGACATTTCCCCATAATTCCCTACTTTTTCAACAGAGAGTGAACCTATGCCCTGTCCGGTATGTTTTGATTAAACAAAGCCCTTGATTTAGCTGTCTATTGATTAAGGGACACAACGAAGAAAGAACGTGGTATAAACAATGATAAAAAAATTATACATAATAAGTATTGCCGTGGTGTTGATCGTTGCTATCAGGACCAACGCCTCGGAACAGAGAGAATATATCGACCCCGGTGTTCCCGATACCCTGGCAATAGTTCTCAATGTTGATACCATCAATATGCAAGCGACGGTTGAATTATATGTTTTTAATGATGATACCTTGATTGGTGTTTCACCCGGTTTTCATTGGGACAATGAGAATTTCCGAATGGACAGCGTCGTAATAGAAAATTTTATCGCTTTCGGATTCGATATCGGACCATTTACCTATGAAGACAATGATATTATCACTACCAACCAAAACAGAAATTTTCTCATGGGAGCAGTTGCTCTTTGGGGTGATATGGTTCCTCCAGCCGGGTCCCGACGGCGATGGGCAACCTATTATTTCACCATCACTTCCTGGAACGGTATTGATAATGACGGTATTACCATTGACACCCTGAGATTCAATAACGGCAGCACCTACCTGTTTGTGGCATCGGTACAGAAAGTATTAAAACCGGTCTGGGAAGGTGCGCAGGTTTTCGGTAATCCCCTGGATGTTGAAGAAGTCTCTACTCCCATCGTTCCAGAGCAATACCAGTTGCACCAGAACTACCCGAACCCTTTCAACC
>JAJRZL010000325.1 GCA_024275255.1 Candidatus Zixiibacteriota bacterium
TCCGCTCAGGCTGACTGAAATGAGTATTACGGTGACATAAATGAACGTTATCGTTATGCTGGTATAAACAAGCATTATGCTTACATAAACGAGTATCATGGTGATATGAACGATTATAATGATGATCTAAACGTAATATCCTGAATATCCTGATGAAGTAATCAGGTATCATTGTAGCATAACGTAATATTCCGGTGAAGTAAGCAGACATCTTTGTGGCATAATGTACTATCTTGATGAAGTAAACAGGTATTATTGTGGCACAACGTAATGTCATGTTGAAGTTTGCAGGTATTATTAGGGTATGATGTAAAGTCATGGTGAGCGGAGTCGAACCATGAACTAAGCCAAACCGTATGTACAATCGTGGTATCACTCGTTGTGCCTTCCAAACCGATAGAACCGGTTTTTGTAGCGTGCGTATGTATTTATAAGACATGTTTCCTGTCATTTTATTTCTTTACCTGATACCGGTCGGGAGAATCGAAAACATCTATGACATTTACTCGTGAGAGAAATGTTGCCGAATGCACAACTCCTTCGGGTATGTAATACGAATCGCCTTTTTTGTATATCTTTGTTCCCTCTCCAATTGTTAATGACATTTCACCGGCTACCATGATTCCCCATTGGGCACAGTGTGAATGGGGCGGTACACTTCCGGACGGTTCAATATCAAAGAACACGACCTGTTGTTTTCCCCCTTGCAGTAACCAGCCGCGAACCCCCGTAATCGGTACTTCGATTTCCGGCAGGTTACGAATTAATTCGGGATACGCCGTGCCATCCCATTCTTGCAACATATCACTCATGAGCAGTTCCTTATGATTTGTACGAAATACCGGCAAACAATGCTTTATGCCCACGCCGCATAATTTCCTTGGCATCTTTGTCACACCGGATACATTTATGATAAATCACGTCACCGATAAGCTCGGCTTTTTCGTCCCGTTCCTCATCGGACAGGAAATAGGCTTCCATCGTATCATACGGACGCGATTCCCCGTCACTTTCGTACTTGATAGTCATATCAACTCCGGCATCGAGTACTTTATGAGCGTTTTCCGTCCAGTCGAATCCTTCCATACCAAGGTCGGGGTTGATACGCAGGTGAGCAGTTAATGAGATATTCGGTAAACCGGATTCTTTCAGTTCATGGGCACACTGGATAAATGTTTCCGCACTGGCAGCATTGCCGATATTGATTTCATATAGCGGAGTAGTGCCGTCATCACGCAGGTACTCTTTTACAATGTTCATCAGCATACGGAATTGGATAGCGTTCTGTGTGGACAGGAGCATGGAAATTTTGAAACTGATAGCGGGAATGTGCCGACCATAATAACAGGCAGCAACGATAGTTGACCAACTGGGGTTAAGGAAGAAATTAGCGCCGGTTTCCAGAGCGGCGCGGGTAATGCCATCGAGATAGACCAAATGATTGTTGTCTCCCACCTCGACACCACCAAGGTTACCAAACGGAGTACCCATATTTTTTAGGATAAGCTGGCTCAATCCGTCACCGATATCGCGTCGGTCAAATTTTTCTCCGGTTATTTTTTCCACTTTGGCGAACCGTTCTTCCGGAAGGGGAGTGGAAAGAAGGTTGGTAGAGCAGAACTTGCTGGCTTGCAGGATATTTTCCGCCATTGCCAGGGTTGCCAGTAAATCACCGCTATATACGTAATGATCAGTAAGTGCCACCACAGAAATCATCTCGGTGGGAAACAGCACATCGCCGTTTTCGGCAACCCGGCGGATACAATCGGCGGTAACTTTGGCGCCCTGAAAACCGGAGACCTGCGTAGTACAAACTCCCGGTTTGGTAAAAGTGATGCCTTCTTTTTCGATGAAGTCTTCCACCTTGGCAAACTGTTTTACATGTGTTTCTGCTTGCTCGAGCATATCACCGTAGCCTTTGTTCCCGGCTAACCGTTTTCTTGTATCATAGTCGCGCATGGCGGTAACTTTGTCATGTATTACTTTTGCGCCACCGTAGGCATCAATAAGCGCATCGATTGCTTGCATATCTTTGTTGCTGAGTAACTTGAAGTGCATAATCGGTACTCCTGTTTATTTGAGGAATAGACATGCCGTATATTCCCGGCTAAACTCTCCCCGTGATGTTTCAACACTGTTTTATAATGCGAAAGGTAAGTCAAAGCTGCCGGGTTTTCAAGTAGCTCTTGGGTATTTCTGTAGATATTGTCACCGGTTTGGGAATTACTTAAACTTATCATGTTATAAAATGTCGATTTTCCTCACTGACAGATACAAAACATAATATGCACAACAAATAGCTGCCCTTTGATGGCAAGCTGTCTGAAACTACTGTCATAATAACTTCCCGAACAGGTACATTTTATAAATAGGGAGGCATAACCATTACCACGGGGCTGAACTTCATGTTACCAGTATGTTTTTTCAAAATGGATTTGACAGTCTGAGGCAGTTATGCGTCTTTCACGGTGGAGGTTTGAAATTATGACCACTTTATTGTTCCGGTTGTGTTCGTTGTGGCTACCGCTGTAAAGTGGTTGGTAGTAGTGAAATAATAGTGTCAAAATCAGCAAAAACCGGAAAGAAATGATTTCCGGTGAGGAGTTGCTGGGGCTAAGATATGAATCAACAACAGGTTAAACAGGAGTGAGTACACGTAAAAAAAGGGGTTAGCCCTTGACAAGCCCGTATGGTTACTATAACTTGACAGCCTGTTGTTCTAAACAAGGTCGGATGCGAATAAGACCGCATAATTTTTGCGGATGGCACTGGCATAGTCATTTTTTCGTTGCTGACCTGTTAAGGAGTACATAGGAATGATAATAATTAGTTTCTTTATTAAACTCGGAGATCAGGATGGGAATAGTTAAGTTCTCTGCCATCGTGTCAGTCATTCTGGTGTTTCTTGTTTCCGGGCTGGTAGCCGGTGGATTCGAGATTTCCGGAGTCGGCACAAAAGCCCGCGGGATGGGTGGAGCCTACCGTGCTATCGCTGATGATTGGACTGCCGCTTATTACAATCCTGCCGGTTATGCGACAATTCCGGATAACCAGCTTGGCGGTAACATGGCGTTTCTTCACTATCGGGATGAGATAGTACCGAATTTTAAGTGGGGCGGTACCTATGAAACAGGTATCTTCAATGACCGTGTCAACTACAATGCCCATGAAATACTTTCCAATCCATCAGCAGGTTTTATTGTACGGCTGCCGGTATGGGGAGAGACAGTCTTCGGATTGAGCGCGTATCAACCGTTTGACCAAAATATTACCTGGGAAATGTTTGATTTACTTCCGGCATACAACGATTCCGCTTCGGTGCCGGGTGATCAATATCGAAATAACTTGGATGTGGTTGCGTTTCAGTTGACTGCTGCCCGCGAGTTCAGCGAAGACAAGCTGTCACTCGGTATCGGCTTGCAGATTCTGCGTGGTGACCTCCTTTTCAGTAACCTCTATTTTCGCCAGAATCCACTATCGGCTTCCGGTGATCCGACCTATGATTTCTTTGCGGACCGACCGTATGACCGGATTCCCGAATGGAGCAAAAATGATGGCAACGGTTGGGGGTTTGGATTACGCGGCGGTATGAAATGGAACGCAAGCGAAAAGCTTGATGTGGGTGTTACTATCGGCTTGCCGTTCTCTATAACAATCAGTGGTACGACTGAAAATCGCTTTTACATGCCTAAAAACAATACCCTCTGGCAGCATCATGACTCAGCGCAGGTGCGGAACATCGGTTCTTTGGGGCATTTGTTCCTTGCTGGTAGTGTTGTTGTCGATGAAGCTGACTTTGAGACCGATCTCGATTTACCGGCATCGTTTGGGTTTGGACTGGCATATCACCCCAATGAAAAACTGACTGTCTCTTTTGATGCCGAATACACTCTCTGGTCAACCTTCAAGGGTTTTGAGTTTATCTACACGAACCACCGCGGCTTGACCGGTCCGGCAGATACTTCTGCAATGGCTCGCGAGTTCTTTACGTCGAATCTCTCTGTTCCCGTTGACTGGAAAGATGCCGGCAAGGTGATGTTAGGAATATCATATGATTATGCCAGTTATCTGACCCTGTTGGGCGGTCTTTCTGTTGACCAGTCGCCGGCACGGGAAGTGAAACAATTTATTCCTCAGTTTATAGATACTGGCGATAAATGGGGATTCAATTTTGGCTTTATCACTCATATAGAGCGCTGGGAGCTGGGATTGGTGACATCAATACAAACCCAGCCCGATCTTGGTATCGGCGGGCTTGAAGAGTACGATACCGATGCTACCATGCAGCGATTCCCGGGAAATTACAAGGCAAATACTTATGAAACGATTCTTTCATTTAATTACCGGTTTTAAGGA
>JAJRZL010000326.1 GCA_024275255.1 Candidatus Zixiibacteriota bacterium
ACTCCCCCCACTCCTCAAGCAGTTTGCGCTGTTTTTCGGTGATGTGTTTGGGTATCTCGACCTTCACTTCCACGTACATATCGCCTTGTTTGCCATTGACTGCCAACCCCTGCCCTTTCAGGCGGAGTTTTGTTCCCGGCTGAGTGCCCGGTGGAATAGTTAGGGCGATAGTCTTTGTCAGGGTCTTTACGTTCTTTTTGCAGCCCAAAATGGCATCCTTGAACGAAACCGTCACACTGGTATAAATATCATTCCCTTTACGGGTAAAGTTTTGATCAGCCATCACATTCACCGTTATAATTAAGTCACCGTTTTTCCCGCCATTCCGGCTCGGCAGTCCCTGCCCCGCCAGACGAATTTTTGTGCCGTCCTCGATTCCTTTTGGTATTTTCACCAGCACAGTTTTTCCGGTCTGCTTGATACGCAGTTTTTTCTGCGCACCATTGACCGCATCCAGAAATGAAATATGCAATCTCGCCGACAGGTCAGCACCCTTCTGCTGCGTGGGGCGACGCCTTGTCGTTCTCTGGGCAAACGGGTCCTCATACCCGCCACCGAAGAACTGGCGGAGGATATCATCTAAGCCGTCAACTCCCTCACCACCAAAGCGAAAGGTCTGGAAACCACCTCGTCCACCGGAACCCTGGCGGAACAAGTCGGAGAAATCAAAATGCACCCCCCCGGCTCCCGGCTGTCACTGTGCCCCGGCACCGGCAAAAGCTCCATACTTGCGCAGGGTGTCGTATTCCTGGCGTTTCTTCGGATCGGAAAGGGTTTCGTATGCTTCGGAGATTTCCTTGAATCTATCCTCGGCAGTTTTATCCCCTTTATTGCGATCCGGGTGATACTTCTTTGCCAGAGAGCGAAACGCCTTTTTGATTTCTTCCTCGGAGGCGTTTTCACTAACGCCTAATATATCATAATAGTTTTTGCTCATATCACATTATACCACCTCATCATTATTTTGTCGAGAACCTTAGCAATCTTCTACTTAGCATTTCCACTATCGTAGATGTCGGGTTTCTCTTTCGCTTCGCTCATTCGGAACCCGACCTACTTTTCCTGTCATCCCCTGTCACCCTGACTTACTCTTTCTGTCACCCTGAGCGGAGTCGAAGGGTGACAAAACTTCATGATTAAACCCATAGTTCGACTCCACCCAGGTATTTTTTACTTCACTTCTTCAAACTCCGCATCAATCGCTTCATCCGAACCACTGCTGTCAGAGCCGGTTTCACCGGTTTGGGTTGAACCACTCTGCCCAGCCGCACTGGCGGTTTGTTTATACATCTCAGCCGATGCTTCCTGCCACACCTGGTTGAGCGTTTCGGTGGCAGATGTCATTTCGTCGACATTCTCGCCCTTGAGCGCTTCTTTCACCCGGTTCGTAGCCGCTTCAATTTTTGCTTTCTGGTCAGCACTGAGTTTGTCGCCAAACTCTTTCAACTGCTTCTCAGACTGGAACACCGCCGCATCAGCATGGTTACGAGCTTCGATTTTACGTTTCTTCTCTTTATCCTCGGCTTCATGCGCTTTCGCATCATTTACCATCCGCTCGATTTCCTGCTCTGTGAGACCCGAAGAAGCTTCGATTTTAATTTTCTGTTCCTTACCGGTAGCAACATCCTTCGCAGAGACATGCAGGATACCGTTGGCATCAATATCAAACGTGACCTCAATCTGCGGAACTCCACGCGGTGCAGGAGGAATACCATCGAGAACAAAACGACCAATAGTCTTGTTATCAATCGCCATTTCACGCTCACCCTGAAGCACATGGATATCGACCTGGGTCTGGTTGTCCATTGCTGTTGAGAATATCTGTGTCTTTTTGGTGGGTATAGTGGTATTCCGCTCAATGAGCTTGGTTGTCACTCCACCAAGAGTTTCGATCCCCAGCGACAATGGCGTTACATCAAGCAAGAGCACATCTTTCACATCACCAGCCAATACCCCACCCTGAATAGCAGCACCAATCGCCACGACTTCATCGGGGTTGACTGATTTGTTCGCATCGCGTCCGAAGAATTGCTTCACCAACTCCTGGACTTTCGGCATACGGGTCATACCACCGACCAGAATGACATCATCAATCTGGTTTATCTTCACCCCGGCATCATCCATCGCTTTTTTCACCGGCTCCATCGTGCGTTGCAGTAAATCATCGACCAACTGCTCAAATTTCGCCCGTGTCAGCGTCAGGTTCAAATGTTTCGGACCGGAGGCATCAGCCGTGATAAACGGCAAATTAACCTGGGTCTGCATGGTTGAGCTCAATTCAATCTTGGCTTTTTCCGCAGCTTCTTTCAAACGTTGCAACGCCATCGGATCTTTGGAGAGGTCTATACCATCCGATTTTTTGAACTCATCAATCAACCAGTCGATAATCCGTTTATCAAAATCATCACCGCCAAGGTGAGTGTCACCATTGGTAGAAAGTACTTCAAACACACCCTCGCTCAATTCGAGAATGGAAATGTCAAACGTACCGCCACCAAGGTCATAGACAGCCACTTTACCGGTTTTCTTTTTATCCAACCCGTATGCCAAAGCTGCCGCGGTCGGCTCGTTGATAATACGTTTGACCTCAAGACCGGCAATACGTCCGGCATCTTTGGTTGCCTGACGTTGACTGTCGTTGAAATATGCCGGAACAGTGATAACCGCTTCCTTCACGGCATGACCGAGATACTCCTCGGCGGTTTTTTTCATCTTCCCCAGCACCATAGCCGAAATCTCCACCGGGGTATAATCTTTCCCGGCGATTTCTATAACGGGGTCGCCGTTTTTGTTCGGTTTCACTTTATACGGGAAGTTTTTTATTTCCTCTTTTACTTCTTCGAACTTACGACCAATGAGTCGTTTGACCGAGAAAACCGTATTGAGCGGATTGGTGACCGCCTGTCGTTTGGCAACCGTACCGACCAGCCGTTCGCCGTTTTTATCAACAGCGACAACTGATGGTGTCGTGCGGTTCCCTTCGGAATTGGGTATCACCGTCGGCTCACCACCCTCGATAACAGCAACGACGCTGTTGGTGGTTCCGAGGTCGATACCAATTATTTTTTTATTCATTGTAATATCTCCTTTCTTTTTTCTCATTTTGTTCCTGAAGAAAAGCCGGTCGCTTTCGACCGGCTTTCTACACCTTGGAGGAACGAACCGGTTATAACCGGTTTACTCACGGTTCGTCGCTTTACCCGACTTTGACTTCGATTTCTTTCGGCTTCACTTCTTCTTTCTTGGCAAGCTTGATTTCAAGCAAGCCGTTTTTGTAATCAGCCGAAATCTTCTCACCGTCTACGGTATCGGGAAGCGTGAACGACCGTGAGAATGTACCTGAGCTTATCTCAGTGCGGACATATCCATCGCCTTTCTCTTCGGTTTTGAAATTCCGCTCACCTGAGACAGTTAACACATTGTCTTTTACGACGACTTTGATGTCCTTTTTCTCCATGCCCGGAAGTTCAAACGTCAGGAAGACATTGTCATCATTTTCCCGAATATTTACCCGTGGCATGAAGTCACAGGAATCAGCCGTCCGATAGCTCGGGAAATTGAAGAAATCGTTGAACAGGTTATCAATTTCTCTTGCGATTCTGTTTGTTGGGACCAGGTACGTCATAGTTACCACCTCCTTGGTTTATCTTTTTTCGTTTCTTTTCTCAATCCACCCTTACTTATATCAAACAGCGTGCCAAACAATATATTCCATTGTATAATAACATCTTAACATATTTGCACAATTTAGAAACAATGTTAATGCGCCATAATGGCATATAGAGTATGTCACTATGGCAGACTATATATGTCGGTTTGGCATTGAAATGTCAGGTTGGCAGGGTTGAGGTATGACAATACTAAACCCAGATTCGTTTCCAAATCTGTCGAATGAAACGACCGGTATCCACTAAGGGATTTATGTATGAGTGTGAGCCTTCATAAACTGTGGATATAGGAACCTCCACTATTTCGCAACCAAGGGCACCGGCTTTGAAAAGCATTTCCGACTCCAAGTCATACTTTATAGTGTCTAACGAAATGTTTTTTAGCACTTTTGTTGGAATGAGTCGGTATCCTGACTGGCTGTCACGTATTTTTTGAGTCGAGAAAATCGAAATTATCATAGAAGTCAGGTTGTTGGTCAGCAAACGATGTATGGGCATTATTTTCAGGTTCATTTTACGAGTCCCGATAATAATCCGATTACCATTATCAAGAGCATAAAATCGGGGAATCTCTTCCGGGAGATGCTGTAAATCGGCATCCATAGTCAACACCGACCGATACCCCTCACGAACAGCATATTCAAAACCAGCCATCAATGCCGCTCCCTTCCCTCGATTTTCAGGAAACGAGATATACCGTACTTCGTTTGCTTGCAATTTTTCAAGGGTGTTATCAGTAGAGCCGTCATTGACAAACAGTACATTGCTTTAACAAACAAAGGTTTTACATCGTGCTATCAATTCATCAAGATATTTCCCGGCATTATATGCCGGCACGAGAACCAACACAGAATATGCGTTGAGATTGGTCATAGAATAATTTGCAATGCTAACAACAAAGAGGAAAGAATAAAAACAATATCATTATTATCACAGTATCGTTATCTGAACGAGCCGAGATCGGCTTCGAGAAACCGGCTTAATGATTGCATCTCACCGGCAACAGAAAAGATGTTATCTTCATAATCACGTACAGTACCGTTGGGGAACATTACCACACTATACACCCGGTCATATTGATTAATCATCTGGTTTATCTTGTCCATTATGGTATCAGAGATTTCATTACTCTTTTTCAACTTTCTCCAGGCAAAGTCGATATTATCTTCCCATGCCTGGAAAATCGGTATATCTCTTTCGGTAGTTGCTGCGATAACCTCCCGCATCCGGGTATCGGGTATATCTTCTCCCCGGTTTACATTTCCCCGGCGCCACTCCTTTGCAAACTGTTCTCCAAGATACAGCAGTCTGGCAGCAGAGGTATCTATCAGTTGTTTGAGCAACAGCACGGTTTCCCGGGGAGTGGCATTTTCTATCTGCCGAGCCCATTGCACCTGTATTTTTTTTGCTTTTACTTCCGAAAGGGCAACTGCTTCTTGTCCCCCTGATTCAATTTTTATCGCCTTACAACCATTCCCGGCAGTAAGAGCAACAAATGCAATGGTTATCACATAAAACAACCGCTTCCCCATACCTGGTGTCACACAGTTACCCCCTTAGGATTGACAGCTTTCAAATCACAGGTAAAGTGCCGCAGTAAAGGCGACTGACGAGTTATTTTATATCCCGGCAGGTTCTTTTTATGTTCAACAATTTTTGCCGCTATCTCGGCAACATAGTTGTAATGGGTATTGGTGTACACCCGCCGTGGGAGTGCCATCCGCACCAGCTCTTTTGGTGGTGTCTGTGCCTTGCCTGTTTCGGGATCAATATCACCAAACATCAACGAACCAATTTCAACCACCCGCACTCCCCCCTCGCGGTAAAACTCAACCGCCAACGACTGTCCGGGAAATTGTTCAGCGGGTATATGAGGCAAAAATGCCCCGGCATCAATAAACACCGCATGTCCCCCGGTCGGCTCAACAATGGGCATCCCTGCCTGTTTGATAAGTTCACCGAAGTAGGCTACCTGGTTGATTCGATAGGCGAGATAATCAAGGTTCATTGCCTCGTGCAACCCAACCGCCAACACCTCGAGATCGCGTCCGGCAAGTCCGCCATAGGTCGGGAAACCTTCAACAATAATCATCAGTTCCGTCAACCGTCGGTATAAATCTTCATCATTTAAGGCAATAAACCCGCCAATGTTAGCCATCCCGTCTTTCTTGGCAGACATCAAGACTCCATCGCAGGCATCGAATGTTTCCGCAGCAATTTCCGCTATTGATTTATCATGGTAGCCGGGTTCGTCACGTTTGACAAAGTAACAATTTTCGGCAAAACGGGCACAATCGAAATAGAATGGGATATGATATTTCCGACAGATATCCGATACGGCGTGGATATTTTCCATCGAGACCGGTTGTCCACCGACTGAGTTATTGGTAATGGTCAACATTACCATCGCAATGGCATCGGCGCCATGCTCACGGATGAAATCATCGAGCTTCACAATATCCATATTCCCCTTAAAGGGAGCCGGCTCATCAAGAGCTGCTTCCGGGCAGGGTAAATCAACAGGTATCCCTCCCTTATGCAAGGTATTGCCCTTCGTGGTATCAAAGTGCGTATTGTTCAAGACATATTGCCCATGTTTGACAACAGTGCTGAACATGAGGTTTTCTGCTGACCTTCCCTGATGACAGGGGATTACAAACTGTTTGTGGAATATATCTCTAACCGTGGCTTCAAAATGTCGAAACGATACTGCTCCGGCATACGATTCATCACCAAGCATCAACGCTGCCCATTGTTTGGCAGACATGGCAGTAGTGCCCGAATCGGTAAGCAAATCAATATAAATATCAGCAGCATCGAGTTTGAATATGTTGTAATTGGCGGCTGTTATTTTCTTCTCACGCTCTTCACGGCTCAACAGGTGAATCGGTTCGACAGATTTAATTCTATGTGGCTCATAAGGTGGATTTATACGTTTCATTTTTTACCTCCTGATTTCTGGTTAATGGTTTACACCCGTATCAAGAGGTTTGGTTATGTATGCTGCTTTACCCTGCGTCGATGATACCTAAGCCCCAAATGGTCACCATCAAAAAAAGAAGATATCCCTGTTAGCTGTTTTATTACCACGATACTATTCAAATCATGCAATCTCACGTTATCCATTCCTTCTACCGTAAGATAAAACAATTTCACCCAAAATTGCCACTTTTTTCTTTGAATACAACCGGGCTTGGATGGTAAACAAAATTGTAGCATAATGTATTGAATAACCGTACGTTTTATATAGCATTTGTTACTGTATGGAGAGATGAACGCATGGACATATTTCAAAACCTGTTTGACACCATAAAACCGATATTCCCCACAGCCATAGCAGTTGTCAGCATTATTATTGTGCTCTATATCGTTCGGTTATTTCTCAATCGACAACAGGATAAAATACAGGACAATCAATTTCGCCGTCAGATGATTATCCTGCTGCTGTCATTGACCGGTACCGCTGTTATTATTCTCGTGCTTCCGGTCAGTGAAACTCTTCGCGGACAGCTCTTGAGCTTGTTTGGAATACTGCTGACGGCTGCCATTGCACTTTCTTCAACTACCCTCGTGGGGAATGCCATGGCGGGATTGATGCTTCGAGCTGTACGAAGTTTTCGCCCCGGTGATTTTATCAGTGTACGTGATTATTTTGGGCGTGTTTCGGAGCGAGGGCTTTTTCATGTGGAAATACAAACCGAATACCGTGACCTGATAACCATCCCCAACCTGTTCCTTGTTACCAACCCGGTACAGGTTATTCGCTCCTCGGGAACTATTATCACTGCGGAAGTATCATTGGGGTATGATATCGCCCATCACACCATCGAAACAAACCTGCTCCAGGCAGCCCAGGATACCGGTTTGGAAGAACCGTTTGTGCATATTATCAAGCTCGGCGATTTTTCGGTAACATACCGTGTTGCCGGTCTACTCAAGGAAGTAAAACAGCTTCTCTCCACCCGTTCACGATTAAAGGCAATGATACTGGATAAGATGAACGAAAACGGTATTGAGATTGTTTCCCCGACATTCATGAATACTCGAGCGATACCTGAGTATAAGAAATTCATCCCAGATAATATTGGTTCGTCAAACGCTCCCGAACAAACCCCGGCGGAAGAGATTGCATTTGACAAAGCTGACCAGGCAGAATCAATTGAGAAACTTCGCGAAATGTACAACAATATTGGCAACGAAATCAAAACCATAGAGGAAGAAATCGACAAGGCTGATGGAAAAGCACAACGCCAATTCCTGAAAGAGAAAAAAGAACGGCTGCTAAAACGCCGGGAATACATTGCAGAGTTGATTAAAAGCAGGGAAAAGGATGAATCAGCAGACTAAACATTATTTGGCAAACTCCCAGTCATCCAGATAAAGAAACGGAACAGGTCTCCCCGTTCCGTTCTGTTCATGTTTGTAAAATGTAATGTTACACAACCCCGGTCGGTTGTTTCGATGGTGTTCTGGGATGAGGCGGGAACCTCCCGGTTGACGAATCACCTCCCAAAGCAATAACCCCGATAGCAATAAAGTTGATAAACGGGACCAATGTCAGAATAGCCCAGATAGTATTTTTCTGAAGCTGACGGGTAATATCCATCCACAACATTACTCCGACAATGATATTCACGATCGGAACCATCAAAAACAAAAACCAGTACCAGTCACGACCGGCACACTTGACAAACAAAAACACATTTAATAGAGGGACAAATCCCCACCAGGCTTGAGACACAAGCCCTACTTTTTGAGCAATACGGTACTGGGCAAAGCTTACATAGAAGTATAAGATTGCCATGATAAAAAGAGTGAGGATACCGCCGAAAATTTCTCCGCCACCGGCATTACCCATCTCACCTGCTTGATACATATAAGTACCTCCTCGTATGGTGTGCGTATTTTCGATATTATCTCATGGTTGACGATTCTATCCTATCTTCGACTTTTTTCATCCAGGACTTAAACTATTTACAGTAAATCTATGTGCATATCCTGAACAGTTTTACCGGCAGACACGTATCATCAAGCATTAAAATTGGTTATAGTAGAGCAGTAATAGAGATATTTATCCTGTGAACCAGAGAAAAAAAGAATAGGGCAGGTCAACCTGCCCTATTCGCTGCCAGACATCTATGAAATAAAACCCTATTGATTCTGGGGACATGTCGGAGGTTCCGGTCCACCGGAAAACAGGTAATTAATCAGGTACGTTAAATCTGACACATCAATCGGACCTGCCGAACCGGTAATACCATCAATATTACTTTCTGCAGGACAAGCCGGCTCAAAACCTGACGACTGGAATAAGTAGTCCACCAAGCAGGTTACATCGCTGACATCGACCGGTCCCGATGGTCCCACAACACCGTCGATATTCCCCCGATTTCCTTCACAACAACAGGCATCACCAATACCATCATTATTGACATCAGCCTGGTCAGGATTACTGACATCAGGACAATTATCACAGACATTGCCCAAACCATCATTGTCATTATCAAGCTGGTCAGCATTACTGATATTGGGGCAATTATCTATCTCACACGTGTTGGCAGGATATCCGGGATCACCAAACCCGTCACCATCAGTATCAGTACAATTATCACAGGCATCCCCAACACCATCGTTATCCGCATCCAGTTGATCATGGTTCGGAGTGGTGGGACAATTATCATCCGGGCAAGTATTCCAGAGGACACCAGGATCGCCAAACCCGTCATTGTCCGAATCTGTACAAGCATCACAAGGGTCCCCTAACCCGTCACCATCGGTATCAATCTGGTGCATATTGCTGATACCGGGGCAATTGTCAGTAGGGCAGGTATTATTGGGAAAACCGGGATCACCATAGCCATCGCCATCGGTGTCTGTACATTCATCGCATACATCACCTATCCCGTCGCCGTCAGCATCTGCCTGATCAGGATTATACACACCGGGGCAATTGTCACCCACTTCACAGACCAAATCTCCATCGGTATCAATACAGGTATCAGCACCGGCAAACGGTATGGTCGGGTCGCCGAACAACGTCAATTCGTAATAACACCAGCGCATACAGCTTTCGTTTATTCGGTACAGGTTATCTTCTTTCGAGCGTTGGTTTGCCCAGCCCAAGCGTGTTTTTGATTCTGCCGGATTAAAAACAGCATCCCAGAACTCACGGTTGAATCGTTGTGAAGGACCATCCGTGCTGTTTTGTGAGCCCCATCCATAGCGAGCATTCATAATCACGGCAAAGGCTCCGTGGTCTCCCTTGATATTGATATATTCCGCATAACCGTCTAACCCGTCAAAACGACCTGAGTAACATGCCTGAGAATACAGGAAAAACAGATTTGTATTGGTAAGATAGGTAATAGTTGTTGAAGAACCCATCTTCATGGCATACCCGGAATTGCCATGACCAAAATGATTGATAATATGAATACTGTTGCTATTAATCCTGTTGATAAGCTCCGAGGTAGGCCAGGAATTGTTAACCCAGTCTCTATCGTACAGCTTACTGATAGTATATGATGATGAAGGGATGCCGACAGTATAATACCCATTTGCCCCGGAGCCATCTATGAGTTCATCAAGGGAATTACCGGCATAGTCAGAGACTCCACCGAAACCGAGATACTCACCACACATGAGCACATTTTCAAGATAGATATTATTTGAAGACATATAGGTTATTGTTTTATTCACAAACCGGTCGGCTTCTTCCACAGAACCAACCGACGCTCGCCCGATAAACACTTCTGCCAGCAAGTCCACATCACCGCCGCCCTCACCGTCATACGGTTCCCCCCAATAGGTATCGCCATCATAATTATAGGTTCCATCCAAACAGGCAAAATAAATGTCACCGGGCATACTATATTCGACCTCACCACCCGGGTACGAAAGCACATATAAATCTTTCGCGGGGATAATATTATCATCGCCACCTATCAATACGTAGCGGATACCATCATTGAGATAACGCTCTCGGATATAATCCCGGATATCATCGGGGTTGGTACTGCCTATCTCATCGGTAGTATGGATTTCAGTCAAAATACCGGTTGTATCGTGATAATCCTTCAAGGGTTGAAACGATGGAGCAAACGCCACTGATGTTATTATGAGCAAATCATACCCTTTGCCATCACGCATGGGAGCAGTTGTATAAGTCGTAACGACACCGGGATTATCTACTTTCTTCGCAACTTCTTCCATATCCTCCGGTAAACCACGAAAAAGCGTATTGGATTTATCGGATGATTTCAAATTGACTATTACAGTAAGAGAAGGGAAATACCAGAGTTCTCCTGAAGATGGTATATATTGAACGGGATGCAACTTGAGTGTAAGAATTTGATAACCTCTAAAATAATTCGTAGCAACAGAATCAAACAAAGATGTTGGATAGGGAGCATCCGCAGCATATACGAGCGGGTCAGGTTCTGTCGGAACAACTTCAGACGGGTTTGCCGAAAGTTTGAACGGTTGCTGATATGGCTCGATAAGATATTCTTTTCCGAGAGATACTTTTTCATCGTATTTTATTTCTATGGAGCTGACCGTCATACCATACGGGATAAGAATCTGAGCACCGGTTGCAGGCAGTGCCGGTTGTCCGATAACACCGGAATTAGGAGCTTTTGTCATTTGCAGTCGGGTATATGCGACACCATTGATGAATACTGTTTCCATCTGAGGGCGGTCAAAAGAGAAGCTCAATACTTCCTGATTCGAAGCATAAGCAAGTGAAAGCATTGTTGCAGAGAATATACAAGTAAGGAGAGTTATCGTTCTCAGGAACGACCAAAAAGTGCGATTCATGGTGTGCATGGAACCTCCTGAAAGGCATGATGTAGTAAATCATGGTTGATATATAACGGAATATTGATATTGCTTATTGCCATAAATGAGCGGTTACTTTGTTAGCAATTCTCTCATAACAAGACATGTAATCCTGATACATCTATCTTTTTATCAATATACGGCTTTTTACTGTATCGTCAAGATATAAGAGCAGTTATACAGGAGAATCCAGAAATGTATCAGTACTCCTGCCAGTGATAATCAGCATTCACAAGCAGCGCAACCAATGTCCAGGAGAGCACCAGCGATGTCCCTCCATAGGAAACAAATGGCAACGCCAGACCGGTAACAGGCATAAACCCAAGGGTCATACCGATATTTACCAGTATTTGCAAGAGCAAAATACTGGCAGCGCCAAAAGCTACATACGAAGCAAATCGGGACCGGCAGCGCGAGGCAATACGAACCGCCCGGTAGAGAATAAACGCCAGCAGGAAAATAACAATCAATGCCCCCCATAACCCAAACTCTTCACCCAAAACAGAGAATACAAAATCGGTATGTCGCTCTGGTAAAAAGTCAAGCCGGGTTTGTGAGCCATTCAAAAAGCCTTTCCCCCAGATACCACCGGAACCGATGGCAATTTTCGACTGGATTATCTGGTATCCGGCACCCCGTGGATCATGACCGGGATCAAGGAACGTAAGAATACGGAGTTTTTGATAATCTGCCAGCTTATTCCAAATGAACGGAGTCACAATTCCAAACGCGAGGTTGGCTAATACCGTTACGATGGAAAATGACAGGCCGGGTCGGATAAGAAAGAGAGTTACAATAAGCACGACAATATAAACCGCCCATGTTATCGGATGGCTGGCGGCCACCAGTGAGACAAACGGCGAGAGTATCAATACCAGATGCAAAATCGGCAACCCCGACCAGAACCAGAGAGACATCAACACGACCGGAAAGACCAGCGATGTCCCCAAATCGGGTTGCTTCAAAATAAGCGCCATAGGAATTGCTGTTAACAACAACGAAATCCCCAAACGGCGTTTTGAAGTAACTGGAAGTTTCGTATAGGCAAAGAAACGCGCCAAGACAAATACCAGGGTAAGCTTTGCAATATCAGAAGGCGCCAGATTAACCGGCCCAAAAGAGAACCACCGAGCCGCGCCGGTATGTTTTGCACCGAAAAAGAGTACCCCTACCAACAAGACCAGTGTTATCCCATATAAAAGATATGCGGTAACATCAAACAATCGCAGTGGAAGATGAATAACTACCATAAATACTATTAAGGAAATAACAAGCCAGATTATCTGTCGTTGATAAAATGTCTTGGAAAAATCAGAAACGGCATAATACTGGGCAGACATGATAAGCAAAATACCAATCACCGATAAAAGCAGTGTTGCCGTAATCAATTTCCAATCGAGCTCACGAAAAGCCAGCATTAGTCATTTCCTTCAGGGGTTACCATAGCCAGGGTGTCAAGTCCCAATTTTTTATACATATATGTTCGAATCACATGCCCGACAACAGGTGCTGCCACTTCCGATCCATGTCCGGCATTCTCCAAAACGGCACAAACAACAATCTCCGGATCTTCCAACGGGGCAACTCCCACAAACAATGAATGATTCTCACCATGCGGGTTTTGGGCTGTTCCTGTTTTCCCTCCAATGGAATATAAATTATTCCGCAATCCCTTTGCCGTACCATGCTCCCCTTCTACTACCAATCGTAACCCTTCAAAAAGCACATCCATGGTTTTCTCGGAAAATGGGAGTTTCAAAGCAACCGACGGGGCAACATCTATTTCTGTTCCATCCGGACTTTGTATTTTACGAATCAGGTGCAGACGATATGCCGTCCCTCTATTTGCCAGGGCACAAAAGAATTGTACCAGTTGCAGCGGGGTCGCCAACTCTTCTCCCTGCCCGATAGCATTGTTCATAGACAGTGCCTGGGTCCACCCATTTTTACCATAGCGTTTATCATAGTATTTACTGTCGGGGTTCAGTCCGGACGCCTCACCGGGGAGATCTATGCCTGTTTTATGCCCAAAACCGCAAAGGTCATAGTACTTACTTAATAAATCTACTCCCATTTTCAACCCTAACTGGTACAAGAAAATATCACATGACTGCTCAAGAGAATGCGCAGCATTCAAACTTCCATGCCCCCCCAAATCCCAACAATGAAAAAGCCTGTTGCCAAACTTAAATGCCCCCAAACAAGGTTTCAATGTTGTATGAGGTGTTATCAAGCCCTCTTCCAACGCTGCCCCGACCGCAACGAATTTCACAGTTGACCCCGGCGGATATAATCCTTTTAACGGACGATTAAGCAGCGGATGGGTTGAATCGCTGGAGATTGCCTGCCAGAGACTCTCCGGAATCACCGAGGAAAAGATATTGGCATCATAACTGGGATATGAAGTCATCGCCAGTATTTCCCCTGTGCGAGGATCCGCAGCAACAATAGCTCCACAGCAAAACGTTTCGAGCTCCTTGACACACGCTTTCTGTAAATCAAGGTCAATAGAAAGTGTCAAATCCGCCCCCGGAACTGCCGGGGTTTCCTTTTTATCCCGATATGGTCCCAGTATCTGCCCTGAGGCGGTCACCTCAATATATGCTGTCCCCTCTCTTCCCCGCAGGATGGCATCATACTGCAACTCCAACCCTTTTTTTCCTATCATGCTCCCCAGGCGTAAATCCTGTGCCCCTTTTTTCTCAAGATCCTTATTGGAGACTTCACCAACATAGCCGGTAAAGGTTTCCGTACCCAGCCCAACCGGATACCTTCGCACCTGCTCAATTTGATACGTCACCCCCGGAAAACGGGTCGCCTGTTCTTCAAGAACAGCTACCACCTCAAACGGAACATCACGTTTTATAGGAGCCGGCTGGTATCTGCTCACCATCGTTTTCCGAATACGTTCCTTAATCTTAACCGTATCCATACCCAGCAATTCTGCCAAGTTCGGCAATGTTACATCTTTTACCTGTTCGGCAGGGACAATGGCAACCGTATAGGACGGTCGGCTGTCAACAATACGTCTGCCTTCCCTGTCATACATATTCCCCCGTTTGGGAATAATAGGGACAACGCGAATACGATTGTTCTCGGATTGCCTGGCAAGCCTGGCATGGTCAAACACCTGGAGCTTGATAAGCCCGGCTACCAGGAACAGGGTGACCAGCGCAATAACCAGTAAGGCTATCTGCTCACGTCGGCTCCCTGTAAATTGCAACAAACTCATGCGGTATCAAAACAATGACTTAATTTTTTGATACGATATACGACCTTCAACAATGAGAAAGAAGAAGTAAGCAACAACGGTGGTGTATACCGCCCCCGGCAACGCTTTAACCAGAACGACAAAGAAGAAACCGGCACCGCCTTCCACAAGAAGCAGGAACAGGTAATGCAAAAAGACACCGATAAAAACAACGAGTAATTTAGAATACACCGACTCGAAGTTTAACCGTCTCCAGGCATGAAACGCCGTCAACCCCAACCCGCTTGTAATCAATGCCGGTAATACATGAAATTCAACAGCACCGGCAGCCATAACCAAACCGGCAACAAAACCGAACCATAACGAAATAACCTCTGACTTATAAATAGCCACCAGCATCACAATCAATGCAGTGATATTGATACTTACCCCATAAATACTTGTGAGGTTTTTCAAAATTACTTCAAAAAAAGCAATGAGAAACAAATAGAGGATATATGGCAGTATTCTCATCGGTTATAATCCGGTTTCAACACAAATAACTCTTCGATTGAATGAAAGTTCGCCGCCGGTTGCAGGTTCACCCGGCAAAACGGTTTACTTTCATCGCGATTGACTTTTACAACAGTACCAACAATAAGACCGGGAGGATATACCCCACCCAATCCGGATGAAATAATCGTATCACCGGGAGCAATTGTCCCGTGGAGTGGAAAATTATCCAGCACCATCCCCTCTTTTAGCTTATACTTCACAATCCCCATTTCTCGGCTCGATGCCACCCTGGCGGCAACCCGGTTCGAAGGATCTGTCAGCAACTGAACAATGGCGAAATCAGGCGTTATTTCAGAGATACGTCCGATAAGTCCTTCCTGATTGATAACCGGCTGGTTTACCGTAAGAGAATCCCGCATCCCGCGATTAATAATCACTGAAACCGGCAACTGGTATTCCGAAACCGAGATAACTTTTGCAGGCACCAAGTGGTAACCTGGTGGTGGCTCAAATCCGAGTGCAGCCCGTAAACGGGCATTTTCCCGCAAGGCTTCTTCGTAAAGTGATATTTGCAAGGAAGCTTCTATCAACGATTGTTGCAGTTTGGCATTAGTTTCAGCTTCGGTCAGAAGGAGTTCCCAACCGGCTTTCAACCGGTAAAACGGATAGTAGAACCCACCAATAATTGCCTGATTGAGGACCGTATGTATCGTCGGGGGACCAAAAAGGACTAATGCCGAGAGAAGGACAATAATAGTGATATGTATATTACGCCAATGCCTGGCAAACTGCGTCGATATCCAACTCATTCTTCAGTGGCATCCTTGCCGGACCCATCCCATCAAGCAACGCTGTCTATTAAAGCCAGCACATCACCCGGTGATGTCGCCTGTAATAGAGTTTGACGGTTTTTCTCCGACTTCATCAAATATGATAACTGAGCCATTACATTCAGGTGAGCACCGATAGCATCTTCCGGAGCGGCAATCAGGAAAAACAAGTGTACTTTCTTGTGGTCCATAGCTTCAAAATCAACTCCCTGTTCACTATGACCAAATGCAATCACAATCCCTTTTACTGCTTTGGTTTTGGCATGAGGGAACGCAACACCGTATCCAACTCCGGTCGTAACGAGATTTTCGCGCTCACGTACATCTATAAGCAACTGGTCACGATCTTTTACCATCGGCGATGTGGAAACCAGATCCACCAGTTCTTCGATTACATCATCTTTATTGGTAGCTTTTAATCCAAACTTAATAAGAGTTTCATCACTAAATTTTGAAAGTTTCATGAGCATGACCTTTGTTATAACTTTTCCGCTTCATCAACTAACAATACCGGGACATTGTCAACAATCGGAAATCCCAGTTTACATTTATCACATATCAGCCTGGTTTCATTGTCGCCATAATGTAACGGACCTTTACACTGGGGACAAACAAGCTTATTCAGTAACTTTTCCGGTAATGTCATTATCGACAATCCTCCATCACTCGTTATATTCTCCTATCTTCCGATATTTCTTCAACCTTCGTTCCAGTAGTTCGTCGATTGACAATTTCTGAAGATCACTCAGTGCTTCCAGTATTGCATTTTTAACCAACCGAGCGGCTTCTTCAGGATTACTATGAGCTCCACTATCCGGCTCGGGGATAATTGAGTCGATAATTCCCAGTTTCATAAGGTCGTCCGAAGTCGGTTTCAACGCTTCAGCAGCCTCGGGAGCTTTGGCGGCATCACGCCATAAAATCGCTGCACACCCTTCAGGAGAAATAACAGAATACCATGAGTATTCCAACATCATCACAACATCACCAATTCCAATACCAAGCGCTCCCCCGGATGCCCCTTCACCAATAATGACCACCACAATCGGGACCTTCAACCGAAACATATCCCGGATATTTCTTGCAATAGCTTCTGCCTGTCCGCGTTCTTCCGCACCGATACCGGGGAAAGCACCGGGAGTGTCAATAAGCACGACAATGGGCAATTCAAACTTTTCCGCTAACCGAAATAAACGAAGTGCCTTGCGGTATCCTTCCGGATGTGCCATACCAAAATTCCGAATAACCTTCTGCTTGGTATCGCGCCCTTTCTGCTGCCCCACTACCATAATCGGCCTGCCCTCAAGAGTCGCAAACCCGCCGACCATAGCTTTGTCATCTGCGAAATATCTATCTCCATGTATCTCGATAAAATCAGTGGTCATCATCCTGATATAATCAAGGGTATATGGACGCTTCGGGTGACGAGAGAGTTGGACACGCTGCCATCGAGTGAGATTGCTGTAGATTTCCTGCCGAAGTTTATTCAGCTTTTTCTCCAAAGATGTTATCTCACCACTCAGCTCGATACTTTCACCGGCAGAAAAATCTCTCATATCGGAGATTTTTTTCTCCAGCTCTATAATCGGACGTTCAAACTCAAGATAAGGTCGGTCGGTCACAGCTTTTCTCTTTCCTCACTACACATAACCAATACATATATCGCTATTTCCATACGTTCTGTCAAATATCCAGGCAGGAAAGATACACAAACATCCCACAATTACAACATAAAAGATACCCTGAACATCGACAGGAAAACCACCCATTTATCGGAAGTTATTTTCTGTTGACCGGCTGCGAAACCGGCAGAATAGTAACTAACATCAGGTTCAGCAGGAGCATAAACGGAAGTAACACATAGGAGCGAACACTCGGATAGTGTTTGATAAAATATCTCCAGACAGTATAGTGATGATACAGGTTCCGCTTGAATTTACTCGCTTTGCTCCCTTTCCCCCACAGATGCACCGCACCGGCAGAAGGAACAAAATAGGTATGATACCCTTTGCTGCCTAACCGCTGGCACAAATCGACATCTTCCATAAACATAAAGAAGCGCTGGTCGAATCCTCCCACCTCGTGAAAGAGTTTGCTGGGAACCATCATCATTGTCCCTGCCGCTGCCGGGACTGGGGTCGTGGTTTCATAATCCGGCAACGTATATTTATACCCGTTACCGAGAAACTTGGAAAAAACAGAGCCACGTGAATAAAACATATTGCGGAAATGTGGAAGCTGACGGCACGTTGCCTGAAATGAACCATCGGGAAAACGCATTCGTCCTACTGCAGCTCCGGCTTTTTCGTTGGAGCGACAGACTTCGAGCAATCGTTCGATAGTGTATTTATCAATCCTGACATCGGGATTCAAAAAGAGCAGGTAATCACCGGTTGCTTTTTGTGCAGCGATATTACACGCTTTTGCAAATCCGACATTGGTAGGGTTTCGGATAATAGTAGCATCGGGAAAATACTGTTTCACGACCTCCGGTGAGTTGTCACAGGAACTGTTATCGACATTGATTACCTCAAGACTGGTGCCATTGGTCCCGGTCTTGATACTTTTCAGACAGTCCTCCAACGGAGGCATTGAATCATACGTTACAATAACAACAGAGACTTTTCCATCATGTGCCGTGTTCGTATCCATACTACCCTAATTTGCCAAAAATAGATTTCAACCGCAACCACCAAACCATCCAAATGGCTTCACGGACAATCTTTTTAGACATTTTCGATTCTCCTGCGCTCCGGTCAACAAAAATAAT
>JAJRZL010000327.1 GCA_024275255.1 Candidatus Zixiibacteriota bacterium
AGGGGAATACGTTATTTTAACTCCCGCAACGACATAGATATCATTATCACTGGTCGGGGGGGAGGCTCGCTGGAGGATCTCTGGCCCTTTAATACCGAAATAACAGTTCGGGCGATTGCTGATTCTCATATTCCTGTTATCTCTGCTGTCGGTCACGAGGTGGATTTAACCTTGTCTGATTTGGCAGCGGATTTACGCGCTCCGACACCATCGGCAGCCGCGGAATTAGCAGTGTGGTCACAGGAAGATTTTCTGCAATATGTGGCACAGATTCTCCAGCACCAATCTCAACTAATAAAAGGGCTTGTTCATCAGGCAAAACACCGGTTGAAAAACCTGCTCTCGCGACCTGTTTTTGTAAACCCGATGGAAATGGTATATCAACGACAACAGTATCTTGACCAAATGGTAAGATTACTTGCCGGAGCAGGGAAAAACGTCTTTGAAAAACACAAGAACCGCCTATCTTTAGTGTTATCCCGGCTGGAGGCGCTTTCACCTTTGAAGATTCTGGCGCGAGGGTACAGTGTAACTCGTACGGTACCGGAGAAAAGACTGGTGACTACTGTCGGGATGTTGACTGTTGGTGATAATATTGAAACGATACTACAGGACGGACGAGTCCTGTCACAGGTTACAAAGATTGTGAAAAAAACTGATGACGACCAAAAAGAAATATAAAAACTTTGAAGAGGCAGTTGCCCGTCTTGAGGAAATAACAGAGCTCCTGGAATCAGGAAATATTTCCCTTGAGGATTCTCTTACGTTATATTCCGAATCGCTGGAGATATCTGATTTCTGTTACAAGAAACTGGTTGAAGCAGAGAAAAAAATTAAAATTATTAGCGAGAAAGACAACAAAGCGACAGAAATACTCATGGATGAAGAGGAATAACCATCGTGACAAGAGCGGATACCGTGGATATTACTGTTTACCTGAAAGAAAAAAAAGAGTTGGTTGATAGACTGCTCGATTCTTTTTTACCGTCTTCGGCTGTTCCTCCCACTATACTTCACAGCGCTATGCGGTATTCTGTGTTGGCTCCCGGAAAAAGGTTACGACCAATCCTGGCATTATCTGCGTATGAATATTGTAATGGTGACACAACTGCTAATGATTGCCCGATTTATTTTGCGATGGGAGCGCTTGAGATGGTGCATACCTATTCTCTTATTCATGATGATTTGCCCTGTATGGATGATGACGATTTACGCCGGGGGATGCCGACCTGTCATAAGAAATTTGGAGAAGCAACGGCGGTACTGGCTGGTGATGCGTTGCATGATGAAGCTTTTGCATTGCTTGCCCGCACCGGTTCCACCCAGGCAGTAATGGAACTGGCGGAAGCATTAGGAACGATGGGGATGATTGGCGGGCAGATAGCCGATGTTGAAGCAGAAGGGCATCAAGTGACAAAAGAAGATGTTATCAACATCCATAACCGCAAAACAGGGGCATTGATACGATGTTCGGTCCGGCTGGGAGCGATACTGGCTGATGCCGATAGTGATACGTTGACTCAAATTACCCGTTTTGGCGAGAAAATAGGACTTGCCTTTCAAATCATTGATGATGTCCTTGATGTTGAAGGTGATACAAAAAGACTGGGAAAGAATGTTGGCTCCGATAGTAAAAAGAAAAAAGCAACGTACCCCTCCGCGGTCGGTATTGAGCAGGCTCGGAAAGATGCCAACAACCTGATTGAAGAAGCAGTTAGTGTGTTCAGTGAATATGAGGATAATATACTTGTCCACTTAGCCCGGTATATAGGACAAAGAAATTGTTAGCTTAAAATAAGATGTAAATTGATGAAATACTTACCTTCCATACATTCACCTGCCGATATCAAGTCGCTCTCGCAAGAGGAATTGGTTGAAGTTGCTGCCGAAGTTCGACAGGAAATTATCTCTGTCGTTTCACACACTGGTGGGCATCTGGCGACTAATCTCGGTGCGGTAGAGTTAACGCTTGCGTTGCATTATGTCTTTGATGTTCCCAAAGACAAGCTGATTTGGGATGTCAGCGATCAGGTCTATACCCATAAAATAATTACCGGTCGTCGGGAGCAGATGTACACCTTGCGCCAGTACAAGGGATTATCCGGATTTGCAAAACGTGAAGAATCGGAATACGACCATTTTGGTGCCGGGCATGCCTCGACCTCGATATCCGCTGCTCTTGGGTTTGCTGCTGCTCGTGACAATGCTGGTTTGGACCATAAAGTAGTTGCTATCATTGGAGATGGCGCGATGACCGGTGGGCTGGCGTATGAGGGGTTGAATAATGCCGGCAATTCCAAAAAGGATTTACTGGTTGTGCTGAATGAAAATTCCTGGTCAATCTCCAAGAATGTCGGAGCTATTTCAAGGTATCTTACCAACATCATGGCGGATGAAAAATTCAACAAGCTCCGTAATGAAATATGGGAACTGACCGGTAAATTCAAGCGTCGCGATAAAATCCGGGCAGCTATTTCGCGTATTGAAGATTCTGTGATGGGATTGCTGGTTCCGGGGATGTTGTTTGAAAAGCTCGGGTTCCGCTATTTCGGTCCCATAGATGGTCATAATGTGGGACTGTTGATAAAAACGTTACAGGATTTGAAAAATCTCAGCGGACCGATTCTTCTCCATGTTGCAACAGTAAAAGGTAAAGGGTACGAACCTGCCGAGGGTAATCCGTCGGAATACCACGGGGTCGGCAAGTTTGATAAAGTCACCGGGAAAGCGGCGCCCAAAAAACCGGGACGACCAGCCTACACAAAGGTTTTTGGTGATGTTATCGTAGAGCTTGCAGAGAAGGACAACCGGGTGATAGCCATTACGGCTGCGATGACTGCCGGGACGGGGTTGGTCAAGTTTGCCGAGAAATTCCCGAATCGGTTTTATGATGTTGGTATTGCCGAGGAACATGCAGGTACCTTTGCTGCCGGTTTGGCGGTGGAAGGCGCCAGACCGTATGTTGTTATTTATTCGACGTTCCTTCAGCGAACCTTTGACCAGATTATACATGATGTTGCTTTGCAGAATCTTCCGGTTGTGTTTTGTATGGACAGAGCCGGGTTGGTCGGTGCCGATGGTCCGACACATCATGGGACCTTTGATTTATCGTATTTGTCAATGATACCTAACCTGACTGTTGCTGCTCCCAAGGATGGTAATGAATTACGGGCGATGCTTCATTATACAATTGATAATGAACTTCAGGGAGCAGTGGGAATACGGTATCCGCGAGAAGCTATTCCGAATGATATGCGCGATGAAATTGACCCGATCGAGTGGGGAACATGGGAATGGCTGACCCCGACAAGTGATGTGGTGGTCCTTGCGGTGGGGACGATGGTAGAACAGTCAATGGCGGTTCGGAAAAAACTTGCTGAACAGGGACTGGATATTTCTGTTGTGAATGCTCGGTTTGTAAAGCCATTTGATATGAAGATGCTGGAAACTATTGCAAATTCGGCAAAAGTGATTTTCACTATCGAGGAAAACCAGTTACGGGGCGGTTTTGGTGAAGGGATAGCTCACTACCTGCTGACCAATGGTTACCGGGGAAAATTCAAAGCTCTCGGATTACCTGATGAGTTTATCACTCATGGCAGCCGTGAGGAACTGCTCAGGGAAATACATCTTGATGTTGACTCGATTGTATCTATTGTTGAATCGCAGGTAAAACAAACGAATGGCAGAGGGTTATTACGAAAGCTGAAATTACGCAAGTCGAGCAACGGGAAAAAGAAACAGGTTCTGGAAGAAGCTCAACAAATTCTGAATGACTAACAGGTGTCGTGCTGAAAGAAAAGTCCTTTATTAAACTATGCGCTTTGGACTTATAGCAAATATCAAACGTCGTGGGGCTGTCGAGACGATTACCATATTCAGTGACTGGGCACGGAAACACAATCATGAAATAATCGCCAGTGACGAACTCGAAGAATACTGCAACGGCAACTGGACCTGTCTTCCTCGTGATGAAATAGCTATGAAAGTTGATGTGTTTGTCTCTATGGGAGGAGATGGCACGCTGCTGGCATCGGCTCGTGCGGTTGGGTCTGCCGGTACACCTCTGCTTGGGGTCAATATGGGGTCGCTTGGTTTTTTGACGCAACTGTCTCCAAAACAGTTGATACCTGCGCTGGATGCTATTGTTGGCGGAGATTATCAAGTCGAAGAGCGCATGTTATTGAAAGCGATGATTGAAAACGGGCAGGAATTACCACATCCCTACGCCTTAAATGATATTGTTGTTGATAAGGGAGCTATCAGCCGCTTGATTGAAATTCGTTTTCGGGTCAACGGTGAAGATATTGTGACCTATCGGGCTGACGGGTTGGTGATTGCTACTCCCACCGGTTCGACTGCTTATTCTCTTGCGGCAGGGGGACCGATTATGCACCCAAAAATGAAGGGTATTATTGTCTCGCCGATATCATCGTTCTCGTTATCCACCCGACCGATGGTATTCGATGCGAATGATACTCTTGAGTTGACAGTAAAATCTCATGAGCGGGTAGCGGGGTTGACCCTTGATGGTCAGGTGATGGTGCCGTTACTCAATTCCACCCGTGTAACTATTAAGCGGGCAGAGTTCACCTCCCGGTTTATTATCTTTGCCGATAGCTCTTTTTATAAGGTCCTTCGCAATAAACTTCACTGGGGCCGCCCGCCACGAGCGGGGAAGTGACATATAATGTAGAGTGTGGTAATCTGTTCCCCGGTAAATTTATCGTTATTTAGAAAAAATTCTTGCCACCATCGGCAAATTCCAATAGTATAATAATCGAAAGCGGGAGTAACTCAGTTGGTAGAGTCACAGCCTTCCAAGCTGTTGGTCGCGAGTTCGAGCCTCGTCTCCCGCTTTTTTTATTTGACGGTTGTTATTTTTCGCTCATACCCTCCCCT
>JAJRZL010000328.1 GCA_024275255.1 Candidatus Zixiibacteriota bacterium
ACAGGGTTGAGTATTCTACGAGGTCAGGGTCATATGTCAGGGCGCCCCGGTCAAAACCAAGGATAACCTCGACACAGGCAGTATCTTCGCCGAGCAGTGCCATGAAGTCATCAATATCGGCAGAGTACGCCCTGTTCCATGATATGAGATTCCAGCCCGGCTCAAGGTGGCATTCCTGACAGGTGAAGAAATCACAAACGGCAAACCGGTCGCCATTGGCAGTCCAGATGACAACAGGATCAGACATCACTTCAGTATCGTTTATCATGAAAGTAATGGTATCACCCGGCTCGGCGCCCTGGTCGCCGGAGTTGTATGGTTCATCGGCATAGATGGGCATAAATCCAAAACTGCCGTCCTCTCGCACGGTGTCCATACCACAGAGGACGCCATCGGGGTCATACGCCCGAATAACATCACCCGGTGCAAGCGGATTTCCGTTGAACCTCGGCTCACCGCAATACACATTTATCCACTCGTTGGTGGGGGTGAGACCGGAAGGTTTGTATGTTTTGTAAGCTGTATTATTCGATTCGTTGTATTCTTCCAGTTCGCCGTCAGGGTCAATAACAACATATAACTGGTGCTCCATAGAGTCGGGAGGCAACCAGTTTACCTGAGCAATTTGTACATCGCCGGAGTCCATATTCAACAGGAATTGATCGACACCGATTTGAGTAGCAGATATAGCCGGGTCACCATCGTAGAAGCGTACCCGAACGGAACTGATAGTTGTATCTATCAAAGAATAGCAGTGCACTGCGGCAGCAATAGCGACAGAGTCATGTGCTGAGGGTGAGATAGTAATATCCGTTGAATCCACTGCCAGGTCGATTTGTGAAGTCCAGATAGTGGTAAAACAGGTATCAGCAATGGAACCGGCTCCATAGGAATCCGTAACAATCAACCCGATGTACCATGAACCGATATCGTAGAAAGTTGTGCAGCATATCGAGTCAAAGCAGTCTCCAAAATTCCCGTCACCATCAAGATCCCACGAATAAGAAGCAATATAATCGCCTGAATCAGGGTCGAATGAACCTGCTCCGTTGAAACAAATTTCCTCTCCGATTCTTCCGGCATACGGACCGCCACAGTCGGCAATAGGGAAGTTGTTTGTGGTGTCTATGATTATCGTGTGAGTGGTTACATCGTACCGAGACGGGTTTTGGTTGTCACCTACTCGCAAGGTAATGACAAAAGTATCAACCAGAATAGGCGATGGGAGAACATACCCGGGGTTGATAACTGTCTGTCCAACTGCATCGGGATTATTCCAGTCCACACCGTCGGAAGCATCAAAGTCCCATAGCCATTCTATATTTGCCACCTCAGGCGGGCAAGCACCGGCATGGTGGGATGCACTGCCATCCATCTCAAATGGTTTGTTGGCAGGATAGGAATCGGGGGCGTCGATAACTGCAACCGGATTACAAATAATAGCTCGTGTTAATATCAAAATTCCGAAATCAGTATCCAATACATCAGAGCCATAATTACCACCATTCCAGTGACCATCGGCGTATTGAGTATTTACCAGGAAAGAATCATACTCAATTTGCCAATCGTGGCTTCCAATGTATTCGATTTGTTGGGTGTTACCAAGTGAATCAACAGCAATACGACACCCCTTTGCTACGGCATACATTGCATATAGGTTGCCAAAATTGCCATAGGTAGTAGATACTCCTTCATACCAATGACTATTCAGCCAGTTCAACGCATTTTGGATTCGTGTGTCTGTGTTAGGAATGTCACAGAAAGCCAGTTCACATAACCCCGCACCGGTTAAACCGACATCTCTTCTGTCATATCGGCTCGAATACCCAAATCCACCGTCTGAGTGCTGACTATATGTTGTCCAGTGGAGTAATTCACTTTTGACGGTCGCTGGAACCGGAAGACCCCATTCTGTTTCGGCGGCTTCAAGACCAATAGCGGGCCACTGGGTAACAGAATTATCACTTGTGTTATAGTTTGGTCGATAGCGCCATCCCCCACGACTGGAACCGTATTCGTTTTGTGCCCACGCCAGATAATCGATAACATCCTGGGCAATCTCGTAATAGGTGAGTGTGTCCGCACCAATTACCAGTTCCCTGTCGGGTGTGCCGGTGGCTACAATAACCATGAGGGCTAACCCTGTTTCATATAATGGGCGATGGCCATTGCTGTCATCAAAGTAACGACCAATTCCGGGTTGCGTGTGCATATGCGAAAAGAATATGTCTAACCCTTTTTGGACATGTTCGGCGTATATATCTTCGTCCGGATCATCCGTTGAGTAATATCCTTGATTCTGGAAAGCCAAAACTTCCATTCCATAGGCAGCTACCCGGTATTTCCCTTCTACACCCCAGCCCTGCCAATTAAGAGCAGCATCGTTGTAATCATGTAAGTATAACCATTTAAGTCCCTTCTGGATAGCAAGGTTGACACTCTGGTACCACGTTTCTTCGGGAGTGACATCTATCTGGACAACATCGGTATCAGCGGCTCCAACCGCATCTGTAACAACGAGTGTTGCAAATTTCGGACCTAATGTCGTGTATTGATGCATAACTGCGATATCACGTGGATTGGTTACATCCCCACTGTCCACCGGGGACCCATCGCCAAAATCCCACACATAGGTATATGGCGGGGTTCCGCCGACAACATTCCCCCAGATTTCCAGTTCATGATTGGGCCAGGCATAGGAACCAAACTCTTGCATTGCAGGATTATGAATCCCATCAGGCATCACATTAACCCGCAACTCCTGTGCACTTATAGAAACAGTGAACAGGAGTGTAAAAGAAATAATGGTAAACATTGCAATAATAGATTTTCTCATGATTTACTCCTCTTTGCCCTTTGTTATAAATAGTTATTTCCTGTTTTGTATTCACATTAAGCAGAGTAAACGAGATGATGTCTTACCGAAGCATACTTTCCCTGCTGAATATAAAGAAAAAATAGATTCAATTACTTTTATTGTCAAGGAGATAATGTAGTAATGGGTCGGATTATAGCAGAGAAGGAAATGGAGGTAATAAAAAAAGCAGGACCTCGATGCGGTCCTGCTTGTATTGGTACATCTATGTCAACATATTAAAACTTGATTCCTGCGGTAACAGGGATAAATGCTGTTGACTCGCCTTCAGTTGCTATATGCACATATCGAGCCAGGATAAAGAACTTCATCGCGGGACCGGAACCAAACTCCAAACCGGCACCAACATTAAAGTAGAAATCTGTCTCGCTTGCGTCAACATTCACTGTAGAACCGCCATTGGATATGTCTGAAACAGAGATTTTAGCTATACCAGCTCCACCAATAACAAATGGTGTCATCGGGGCAGCAGGGACACCAAGAGCAAACTTGCCATCGGCACCAAACATCAATACCTGAAAAGCACCACCGCTGGCATCGGGAAGTCCTGCTTTATCCCAGTCAAACG
>JAJRZL010000329.1 GCA_024275255.1 Candidatus Zixiibacteriota bacterium
AAGGAGTCATACAGACTGGAAACAAGCAGAATCTTCCTGATACGAAACCGCATGAGGTTTTGAAATTCATAGAAACGAGATACTTTGCCATGTTTTTGAAGCAGTGAATCAAAATCGCGCATGTTTTTTTTCTCCGATATTCACATCTATACCGTTTTATCGGGAAATCCTCCCGATGTACTTATACAATATAATACAAAACGGAGTGGCATAGTACCACTCCGTTTTGAAGTGTATCCTGTCTGAGAAAAATATTACACAATACCCTGATCCATCATTGCATCGGCTACTTTCAGGAATCCGGCGATATTGGCACCGTGGACATAGTTGCCCGGGACACCAAATCTATCAGCCGCATCGACACAAGATTTATGGATATTTTTCATAATCTGATGCAAACGGTTGTCAACTTCTTCTCTGGTCCAGGCATATCTCATGCTGTTCTGAGCCATTTCCAGACCACTGACTGCTACACCACCGGCGTTGGCAGCTTTACCGGGACCATAGAGAATACCCTTTTCAATGAACAAGTTGACACCATCCGGGGTGGTCGGCATGTTAGCACCTTCGGAGACAACATACACGCCATTGTTCAACAGGTTCTGGGCATCTTTGCCGTTGATTTCATTCTGGGTGGCGCTTGGGAAGGCACAGTCGGCTTTGTGATCCCACAGCGGGTTGTAATCTTTGCTTGGGTCAACAGGGGTAAAGACGGCATTCGGATACTTGTCAACATATTCCTTAATACGACCACGTTTGACATTCTTCAGTTCCATGACAAACGCCAGTTTTTCACGATCGATGCCTTCTTCGTCATAGATGTAACCGCCGGAATCGGACAGGGTAATAACCTTACCGCCAAGATCAAGAATCTTCTCGGTGGTGTACTGGGCGACGTTACCACTACCGGAAACAAGACAGGTCTTGCCTTCAAGGGACTCACCGCGGGTGGCGAGCATTTCAGAGGCAAAGTACACCGCGCCATAACCGGTGGCTTCCGGACGAATGAGAGAACCACCCCAGTTGAGGCCTTTACCGGTCAACACACCGGTGAACTCGTTGCGGATTTTGCGGTACTGACCAAACAGGAAACCGATTTCACGACCACCAACACCAATATCACCAGCCGGAACGTCAGTGTTCGGACCGATATGGCGGAACAGCTCGCTCATGAAAGCCTGGCAGAAACGCATAACTTCATTGTCGCTCTTGCCCTTGGGATCAAAGTCGGAACCGCCTTTACCACCGCCCATCGGAAGGGTAGTGAGGCTGTTTTTGAAGACCTGCTCGAAAGCAAGGAATTTCAAAATGCCGAGGTTCACAGACGGGTGGAAACGAAGACCGCCTTTGTACGGACCAATGGCGCTGTTCATTTCAATACGGAACCCGCGGTTAATCTGGATATTGCCCTGATCATCCATCCACGGAACCCGGAACATGATAACCCGTTCTGGCTCAATAATCCGCTCAAGTATCTTGGCGTTGCGATATTCAGGATGCTTTTCCAGTACAATTTCAAGAGACTCAACAACTTCCATTACTGCCTGATGGAACTCCGGCTGTGCCGGGTTCTTGGCTTTTACATCAGCCATAATTTTTTCAACAAATTCAGACGCCATAATAAAGACTCCTTCAAGTTAAATGACCAGTAGTCATACTCATTATTTCGGAGCAATATATTGTAACTGAACAAATTAACAATGGGTAAAAGTATGTATTTTTTGAGGAAAATTGCTGTTAAATCGTGTTTTTGCGGGTAAAGAAAAGAGTTTGCCTTTCAAATTTCTATTATCCTGTTTCGGATGCAGTATTTGACAATATCAGTAACATTGCGGGCGTTGAGCTTACGCATCAGCGATGCCCTGTGAGTCTCGGCTGTTTTAGGGCTGATATTAAGTACTGCTGCTGCTTCTTTGGTGGAATAGCCATCGGCGAGCAGACGGGCGATATCCCGTTCTCGGGGAGTAATAACACCACCGGGGCGTTGTGATTTGAGTAATGGTTTGACATACTCAGCCAGCATATCATAGCTTGCCGGTGCGGAAAGAAAGTATTCCCCGACAACTGCTCGATGGATTGCCGTGAGCAAATCTTCCGTACTGCTTGATTTTAGTAAGTACGCCCGAGCACCGGCTTCAAATGCTGTCCGCATCTGGTACTCATCGTGACTGGAAGACAGGAAAATCAACTCCGGGCTGGGGGTCAGAGCCCGAAGACGTGATGCTACCCCTGCCCCTTCAAGACCGGGCAGTGAAAATGAGAGAATAATAATATCGGGAAATAAACTTGTCGTCAGAGACATTGCCTGAGAGCCATCTCCGCTCTGTCCGACAACTTCAAGGTCCGATTCTTTGTTCAGGATAGCCGTCAATCCTTCCCGGAAAAGGGTCTGGTCATCAAGCAGCAGTATGCGTATCTTGTTCTGTGCCATATACTCTTTTCTATCGGAATATCTTTGCCGATACTCCATTACCTTTTCGTAATATAGAATGTCGTGAGTGAGAAACAACGCAATTGTGTACCCGGCACTTTTCCCGAACAGCCGCTACCCTGATGTGTATATGATTATAATAGTGTAATAGATTGACTTATCAATGACAAAGCAGTACTCTTGTATGGTATGAACGATAAAACACGCATAAGCAGGCTACTACTTCGGTGGATTATTGTTCTGGCTGCCATGTCAGGCTTGGGAATGCTGTTGGTTCATAGTGCTACCTGTGACTCTCTTGATAATTTCTGCCCGATGTGTCTGTTTGCTTTATCCCTTATGTGTGTTTTTGTGTTTTTCGGGGCTGTCGTTATTCTGCGAATACTGGGGGTACTTCATCCGAATGCCGTTAGCCGGTATTCCCTTCTTATTGTTCATTCGAGCGGAAGCCGCGCTCCTCCGGTTTCCTGCTGCTGATTTTCTGATACATATCAAAATGCAATAACAAGAAAATTGCCGTACAGGAACGCTGTTTCCTGTTGGCTGTGATTTTGTATGGAGGAGTATATATGGTTACCAAAAGGGCACTGTTGATAGTGATTTTGTTGTTGTCAGTAACGGGGATACCATGTGCCCAGACAACGCTTAATCCCGATGTCTCGTTGATAGGCGATGTGAGAATATTTAGCCACGATGATGCCACCCGTCAGGATGAAAAAGAGAAATTCAACATCGCCGAACCGAAAATGGAGCTGATGGTTTCGGGATATATTAATCCGTATGCCCGGGCTGATGCCGTGGTGGCGTGGGAAGGTGATGAAAACGCCAATGTTGAAGAAATATATGCCACAATTTTACGGGGACTGCCGTTGGGTATGAATGTCCGGGTGGGCAGGTATAAGCTGGAATTCGGACGACTCAATCCGGTTCATGTTCATGCTTATTCATTTATGGAACGCCCCCTTCCGCATTTATTATTGTTCGGGGAAGAAGGACTCAGTGACATGGCTGTTCGGGTATCCTTTTTACTCCCGACCGGTGGGGCATATACGGAAGTCATGGGGGCTGTCTTAAAAGGGGATGTGCTGACAAAAGAAGTTGAGGACTTACCGGAGCATATTGATCCGGGCTTCTTTGGGCGGGTGGCGACATCGTTTGCTGTTTCCGATGCCGCAGAGCTGGCATTGGGGACTTCGGTACTTAACTCGGTATATGCTGTGGCAGGTCCGGGTAATTCCGAACAGCTCCGTGCCTGGCTGGGGGGAGTGGATGCCAAGTATAAATACAAACCCTCACGATATACAACATTGCAGATAGAAGCGGAAGGTATCATACGTACCGAAGAAAAAGAATATGTAGACAATTACACTTCTTATGGAGGGTATGGATATATTGATTACCGTTTCAAGAGGAGTTACAACATTGGGGGAATTCTTAGTTATACACACATGAAAGAACTGATGTCCCTTCCCGGTAGCACTCTCCAATACCCTTCGGATATCTGGCGCGCTGGGTTGTTTACCGGGTTTGCACCTATTGAAGAAACCAGCTTGGTGCGTCTTGGCGGTAGCTGGACAAAACAGGATAGACGTAATGGATATTGGGGGGTAATGGTGCAATTTGTTTTCAGTCTTGGTCCTCATCAACCCCACAACTTTTAGGAGATGTCATCATGAATATTGTAATACGATTGATATGTATGCTGTTTGTCATGTTGTTACCGTTACGCGGCTCGGCAAAAATAAAAGTCGTCGCCTCTATTAATGATCTTGCGTATTTCACCCGGCAAATTGGCGGTGATTTGGTCGATGTGACTGCGATTGCTCCCCCGAAGTCTGATGTTCACTACATTGAGGTCCGTCCCAGCTACATGATGAAAGTTGCTCGTGCTGATGTGGTTTTGAAAGTTGGGCTGGA